>DASYRR010000010.1:0-17825 GCA_036004125.1 Pyrinomonadaceae bacterium
CCTTCACCCAGGCGAAACCCGCAATTGCGACAGAAACGTAGTTCTGACGGCATTGCCGAATGGCAGTTCAAACAGGTGGTCAAGGTTGGAGCAGACGTTAGTGGTACTTGAAATTCAGGATTTTCAGACATAACAAACCCACCGATTTTGGCGTTAGTGGAAGAATACACGACATTGGCTATACGCCAAATGGCGAGTCCCGGTTGCAGCTAGCTCAGGGTAAAGCTCCTGAATGACTGGCGAGAGTCCTGGAAGTCACTTGGCACGATGAATGCTCGCTTTATTCACAGGGCTTTAGCCCGGTGACCGCAGGGCCTATAAACCGGTAACCGTTTCAACGGATTATGTGCGAGCATTACGACACGAACATCGTTAAAACGCCTGAGGACTTTAACGTTTCCCTCAGGCACCGGGCTGAAGGCACGTTGAGAATGAGAGATAACACGAGGTCGCGGGCTCGAGTGCGGTTGTAGTTCCGACATAAATTGCTAAGATCCGTGCTACAACTAGGTACTCTTAAACTTGAGGACTTTTTGGTGGGCTCGACAGACTGCTCGGAAGGGGAAACATTGGAAATAACGAAAGCTCTAGCGGCGCTCCAGCCGCTTTACGGAAAAGGAAATGTCGAGATTGTAACTACTGATGGACGGCGCGTGCGTGGCACTGTCTTTAGCATGAAAACCACTCAGGCACTCACGACACCCAGCGTGAAAATCGAATGCGCCGACGGCGAAATCGTCAAAATCCCTTTTCCAACGATTGCAGAGATAAGGGATCACAACCGGTCCTGAGCTTTGTGCTTAGTGCTTTGTTCTTTGTTTGAACCTTTTGCGGGCATAATTTTCCTGCGTGCTGTCATGGCAAAGTTCAAAGTACAAAGCTCAAAGCTCGGCCCTACGACATTTACACTTCTCGTCTTCCCGCGTATAGTACGCCGTTCTGAAATGCCGGAATTCATTTTTTCGGAGGGGTTCTAGGAGTTGCCATCACTTTTAATGATCGAGGATTTTGGTAGTCGCGTCGCAACTGTTTGGTCCGAGCTTCGACCCGCCACGCGCGGGTTGGTCGAACGTGCACTGCAAGCCGCGGCGAGCGGCGCACAATCCACGCGAAATTTTCAGTATGATGCGCGCGCCGATCTCGAACTAAGTAGGTTCTTGACGGCACTCGACGACCGGGCATCTGAGAAAAGCGATGCACTAGATCCGGAGACGATCAGTAAAGTTAGATCAGTAGCCGACACCTGTGCCGCGGTCCTTCTGGAAAAAACTGAGTCAGCTGAAGTGTTTGCTCAGCTTGTTCGCCGCGCCGAGCTGCAGAGAGACTACAAGCGCATTGATGTGCTAGCGGATGCGCTCAACTCACGGTTTCCTCCCAGCGAAATCTGTGAACTGGCGCGCTCTGAAGACATAATTGTGCGCGAGTTGGCTAATGAAGCTTTGGCTCGCTGCCCAATTTCAGTTTTGGCTGGCTTGCTTAGCGATCCGGTTGATGCTGAGATAGCACGTTCAGCGTTGCGCAGACAGGTTGTGGAATATGGTTCTGAAGAAGCGCGACAGATTGTGAATGTGTTGGATCAGGCGGATGAACTGTGATGTCGGATATGCGTCTGTCTTGTCGTTTGTTGGCGAAGTGATCTCCTGAAGACATCACGACAAGCTAAAGCATATTACACCCCAACTCGTGCAGCCGCTGCACCACCTGATCGATTAACCAGTTTGGAGTGGAAGCGCCGGCAGTAACTCCTACCTTACTCACGCTCTCCAGGTCAGCAGGATTTATTTCCGCGGGTGTCTCGATTAGAAAACTCTTCGCACACTGCTCTTGACAGACAGCCAGCAGCTTGACGCTGTTTGATGAGTGACGGCCTCCGATCACGTAGAAGGCATCCACTTGTCCAGCGAGTGCACGCGCCGCGTCCTGGCGATCACGGGTCGCTGAACAAATCGTATTTACCACCTGCGGTTCAGCATCGGCTTTTTCGCGAACTGCGTCTGCTACCTCAAGAAATGTTTGCAGCTTGATTGTTGTCTGCGAAACGACAAGTGGTGAACGCAAGTGTGGCAGCGAAGCTACTTCGGCGGCATCGCGAACGACGTAAGTATTGTTTGGAGCATAACCAACCACGCCGATCATCTCCGGGTGATCGGGGTTACCGGCAACTACCACATCGCGACCGTCCCTGGCGGCGCGTTCAGCGAGGTGTTGCACGCGGGTGACAAAAGGACAAGTCGCATCGATCACCTTTGCCGCTCGGTGTTCCAACTCATGCTGAACTTGCGGAGTGACTCCATGCGCACGAATTACGGCTATGGTGTCGCCGTCGGCTTCATCCGGTGAATCGATGGTCGAAACTCCCTGGGCGCCCAGACGTTCCATTTCCTGAGCGTTATGGATTAGAGGTCCAAGCGACCGAATCGGCCGAGCGCCTTCTTCGACAGCCTCTTCGACCATCTCGACGGCGCGTTCAACACCGAAACAGAATCCGTATTCGTCTGCAAGGAGAACTTCCATCAGAGTATTTTGTCCTATTTCCGTTTACACACTGGTTTCAGGCGGAACATCCGTCGACGCGCTTTGTCGGCACTTTTCTCGCCACTCATCCCGTAGTTTGTCGCCCCCGGCAACTCTTTCGTCGATCCATTCCATTTCCCAATCCACGACACATCTCACCTGGCTCAGAAACGACTTTTTGAGGTCGCCGAGCGCGTGGGCAATGTCCTTGGGCAGAATAGCGTAGGAAAAGTCGCCAATTTGACGTAGCCCATCGCAAACGGCTTCCGCGCAATTACGAATTGGGTCTCGAGCATCTTCCATGAGTCTTTTGAACCTCCACTCGACTGCACAAAACAAAGTACAAGTGCAGCGATTTGATTCTAACACCAAGTTTGTACGCCCGCACGGGAGGCTGGGTTCCGCGAGAGATTCAGGTTATTGCCGATTGCCGATTGCAAAAGGAGAGTCAGATTGTTCTGTTTGCTCGGAGCGTCCTGAAGTACGGCGGGCAAAACCAAAATCGGAAATGGCAATTGGCAATCGGCAATGTCTCAAGTGGGCAGTCCCTTCGTTGCGATCATCTCCATCAAGTTGCAGAACCGGTCAAGTTCACCGAGGGTTGTGTAGACGTTTGGGGTGATCCGAATGCCCTTAAACTCCTCATGTACGATTGGCGTGGTGAAGATGTGATGTTTGCTGAAGAGATAGCTTCCGATCGCGCTAGGATCGATCCCTTCAACCTTTACATTCGCGATTGCGCACGATTGATTTGGGTCAAACGAAGTGTTGAACCCAATCTTAGGTACGTCCTTCAAACGGTTCATCCAGTAGCGCGAGAGGTAACGGAGCCTCGCTTCTTTGCGCTTTCCGCCGATCGTGTTGTGAAACAGCATCGACTCACCAATGGCGAGCCGGGGTGCCGCGGAGTGAGTGCCGACTTCTTCAAACTTACGAATGTCGCCCGACTGTTTTGACTCAGCAGCCATCAAAGGCCAGATCTTCTCGATCTTGTCGCGCTTTACATAAAGCATGCCGGTTCCTTTCGGAGAGTACAACCATTTATGAAGACTCGTTCCGAAGTAATCACAGCCGAGATCTTTCTGCGTGAAGTCAAACTGTGCGAAGGAGTGTGCACCGTCGACGATCGTCTCAATTCCTTTCGCGCGAGCCATATCGCACACAGCTTTGACTGGAGTGATCTGTCCGGTCAGATTTATCTGGTGCGACATGAGAATGAGTTTGCTCTTTGGAGTGATGCCTTTTTCGAACGCCGCGGTGATCTCGTTAAGATTCTTTGGGGGAATCGGAATCTGAACGAGCTTGAGGACGAGACCTTCACGCTTTTCACGTTGACGTAAGGTCGTCAGCATGCGCCCGTAATCCTGGGTCGTGCTTAGTATCTCGTCGCCGGGTTTGAAGTCCATGCCCATGAGGAGGGTTTCCAGCGCCTCTGAAGCACCACGCGTAATGGCAATCTCCTCACGATCACAGCCGAAGAGTTCCGCCAGTCCCGTGCGAATCGTTTCTGATTGCGGCTCGAGTATCTGCCACATCGTGTAGGCAGTAGCGTCTTCCTGTTGCCAGGTGTAACGGACCAGCGCTTCGGTAACGATGCGGGGACTCGGACACACACCTCCGTTGTTTAGATTCACTATGCCCCGCGTGACCGTGAACGAGTTCTGGATAACGCCCCAGAAATCTTCGTCCGTGGCGACTTGTTCAGGTGTTAGGTGTGTGACAGTTCGAGAGGCAGCCTCAACTTCCTTCAGTAGTGTGCCGATTGTTGGGATTGCTAGCGCGGCGAGACCTACGCTCTTGCCTGCGAGTGAAAGAAAACTGCGTCGAGATCTTTCCGGATTCATGATTCTCCTCTCAATCTGCACTTGCCGTTAGTTCAAAGCTTTGCGATGCTGTCGCCCCCTTTTAAGGTTTCTGCTTTTCATTGGGTCGCTCAATCACGTATCTCGTGCGCGTCACTAAGGTAAGTTTTTCGCCTGGACGCGTTAGCTTCACATCCACGCTATGTTGACCGGGTTTCTGGTTGGTTGGATTGAAGCCGATGTAGAACTGTGTATGAAGGTTATTAGCAATCTCTTCTGCTGCTATTTGAAGTTCCGAGTTGTCACGAGGAAAGAAAACGCGGCCAAAAGACTCTTGAGCAACGTTCGTCAAGAGCTTTTGCGCTTTGTCTCGCTGACTGGTCCGTATGAAACCGGCTTCTTTGTCGAGTTCATCAATCATGCCGATCACAAAAACCTGAACGCGGGTCTGGCGCAGCAGTTTTGCCAGATCCTCGAATTTGTAATAACTGTTTCGATCCTCTCCGTCAGAGATCAACACCACCGATCTTCTTGCCAAGGTGTTTGTGGGAGCGCTGGCTTTTTGCACGGCGACGTAGATTGCATCGATCACAGCACTCTGGCCCATTGCGATATTTAAGTGACTCAAACTCTCTATCAGCTTGGCCTTGTCGGCTGTAAAGTCTTGAGCAAGCTCAATCTTGTCACTACTGATGAAGCGAACGATACCGGTCTCGTCTTTTTCGGCATTGTGGCTAATGATTTGTGCGGCGGTCTTCAACGCCCTAGGCAAGATCTTCTTGAACGAACCTGACGTGTCCAGCGCTATGACATACCTGATCGACTGTTCTTCTTCTTTTTCGAAACCAACCAATGGCAGTTCCTGCTTGTCCTCAAAAACTTGTACTTCTTCTTGTTTGAGATCGGTAACGAAATGGTTCTCCCGATCAGTAACAATGATAGGCATCCGAACGATACGCACTTGAACAACAGTGTCTCCCTGAGTAACGCTGAGCATGCACGCGAGAAGAAATACAACTGCGATCAGGGTGCCCTTTTTTATTGAAGACCAAATGTTCATCTTTCTTAAGGAAACTTTTAGGTTTTTTCAAACACAATCTCCCCGTTGATCACTGTCATCACATTTTGTGTCTTCAGAATCTCCAACTCGGGAATCGTCATTATGTCAGCCGACAGAATCGTCAAGTCAGCAAGCTTACCGACTTCAACCGATCCTCGCAGGTTCTCCTCAAACGCAGCATACGCCGGCCAGACTGTGAACATCTTCAATGCTTGTGCTCGTGTTACTGCTTCTTCCGGATGCCAACCCTCGGCCGAAAAGCCTTTCTGATCTTTCCGTGCGACCGCGGCATAAAACTCAATCATTGGCTCGCCTCGTTCGACTGGAGCATCAGACCCTCCGGGAACAACAACGCCTGACTTGATGAAACTCTCCCAGGCATAAGCGCCCTTCAAACGATCAATCCCCAGGCGACTCGGCGCGAAGAATAGGTCTCCAATAGCGTGCGAAGGCTGCATTGACGGAATGATGCCCAGCTTGACAAACCGAGGAATGTCCGCTGGGTTTACGATTTGTGCGTGCTCAACGCGCCAGCGTGGCTCAGCGACTTTGCGCTCCGCTTGTGGCACTGCCTTCAGAGCGGTTTCGTATTCGTCAAGAATATAGCGATTTGCCTTGTCGCCAATTGCATGTGTTTCAACTTGAATACCTTTTCGCAACGCGTCAACCAACATCGGGCGCAACTCTTCTGTTTTGACTGTCAAAAACCCTGACGTGTCAGGCATATCTGAATAAGGTCCAAGCAACGCCGCGCCTCTCGACCCCAGAGCGCCGTCAGAAACGACTTTGATTGTTCGAACAGTTAGTCGATTCTGATACTCGCCAATGATTGGCCCCTCGTTAATAAGTCGTCTTGAACTCGCACCCGGCCCATGAACCGCTTTATAGATGCGCAGTTTGATCTGGCCCGAGGCGTACAGCTTCTTAAAGATATCGATGTCTTCATAGCTACCGCCCGCGTCCTGAATTTGAGTCCAGCCAAGTTCAATATCGCGCTTAACGCCCAACACAACTGCGCGTTCGGCATCCTCGCGTGTTGTTGGCGGCACCTTGCGACGTACCAGTCCTTGAGCTGCGTCGAGCAACATGCCGTTAGGTTCACCGCTCTGTTTGTCTTTTGAAATCTCGCCGCCGAAAGGATTTGGAGTGGTCTTGTCTATGCCCGCGATGTTGAATGCCGCACTGTTTGCAACCGCACCATGGCCGTCAGCGCGTCCGAGGATTACCGGATTGTTAGGTGAAACATTATCGAGATCCCATCGAGTTGGGAAAACCGGTGGCTGCCAGTGAGTCTCAATCCATCCGCGACCGGTAACCCATTCACCTGGTTTTGCTTGATCAACTCGAGCCTTGAGTTTGGCGAGCAAGTCCGCGAGGCTGGTTGTGCCTTCGAGGTTCAAGGTCATTTCGCGGAAACCGACACCAGAAAGATGTTGATGCGCGTCGACAAATCCAGGCAGTACAGTTTTGCCGTGCAGATCGACAACGCGTGTGTTCGTACCGACAAACTTCTGGACTCCAGTGTTCGAGCCGACGTAGACAATGCGGTCAGCTTTGACGGCGATGGCCTGTGCCTTCGGTGAGCGATCGTTTGCGGTATAGACGTTGCCGTTTTTGAAGACAATGTCTGCTGATTGAACACGTGTTTGGCTCGGGACAAAGCTGACTAAAAGGACGCTTAGGACGAGAAGCAAAGGTTTCATTGTTTCCCCTCGATGTTTTTGCGGGCTAGGAACAGTTGGCGAGCGGGAGGTTTATATCACATGGAGCTCTTCAACTATAAGAAGCAAAACAGAATCATTTTCCATTTATCATTTGACATTTTTCAGTCGTCATTTGGAACAGTAGTCAGTAGTCCGTTGGTCAAATGTCAGTTGTGATATGAGTTCCTCCGAACAGACAACGGACGACTAACTACTGACCGCTGACAAACTCAAATGGCAACCGAGAAATGTCAGATAATATATGGAAAATTATTGGTTTTATTGCTGCATGGAAAGAAATTCTGCCAGTTGCTCCCTTGTGGGCAAGCCGGGTCGAGCTCCCAGGGCCGAACACTTCATAGCCGCAACTGCATTGCCAAACTTCAAGCTGGTTTCGATTTCTTCACCAGTCAACAAGCCGTAAAGCAATCCAGCATGAAAAGCATCTCCCGCGCCAGTGGTGTCGCGGCAACCACCCGGGGCTGGATAAGCCGGAGATTCAATGAACCCACCTTCGCAATAGACCAGCGCGCCCTGATCACCCAGCGTCATACCTGCAATAGCAAGTCCATATCGGCTCTTTAATTCAACGAGCGAGGCTCGAGCATTATCAATTCCGGTGAGACGACGAGGAAACTCCTTGGAGCCGACGAGAATGTCAATGAATGGCAAGAGTGCCGGTAGGCCCTCATAGATGTTATCAATGTCGGCCGAGATGATCGTAGCTGCTTCTTTTGCATCTTGAGCAACCCGAACACACGCCGGGGGATCGTGAGCGTCGAGATGTAATACACGGCCTTGAGATCCAAAGTCACGCGGTGCCTCAGCTGGTTTGTAAGCTAAGCGCTCATCGCGATCCCAAACGATGGTTCGTTCCCCGCTGCGCACATCAATGGTAATAAAAGCCATCTGTGTGGCTGATCCCTCAACCACTTCAGCGTAGTCGGTATTGACGCCTTCATCTTTAAGTGTTGCCAGTCCAAACTGTCCTTCAGTATCTGAACCGAATCTTCCAGCGTAGGCTGTCTTTAGACCAAGTCGTTGCAGCGCAACCATGGCAGTCGCGGTTTGACCGCCAGCAGAGAGCTGGTGCTCGAGCAAACGCATCTTTGTATCGAAGGCTGGATATTCAGGAACCACGATCAGGTGATCGACTGCGTTGAGACCAAAGCCAACAGCGTCGAAGTATTTGTTTGATGGAAGGGTTAGCGGAAAGCGCATTGTGGTTCAATTAACCGATAAGCGTTGGAAGGTCAATAAGGCAGAATCATTTTCCATATGATATATGGAAAATGACTCTCCCTAACCTAGGTGAACGAGCCGTTACTAATGAGGGCTACTCCTAAGCTAGAATTAGACAGTGCCCCTGGAAGAAAAACTCAAAGAACTACCTTCATCGCCCGGTGTCTATCTGCACAAAGACAGCGCCGGCAAGGTCATCTACGTCGGCAAGGCGAAGAATCTCCGCAGTCGTGTGCGTTCATACTTTCGCGCAGCTCGGCCTTTTGATCGAAAGACTGATGCGTTGGTGGAACAGATCGCCGACCTTGAATTTATTGTCACCGATAATGAAGTCGAGGCTCTCATTCTTGAAGCTACCCTCGTCAAACAACACAAGCCCCGCTACAACATCAAACTCCAGGACGACAAGTCGTACCCACACCTGAAACTTACTATCAACGAGCCATTCCCGAAAGTTGTCATCACTCGACGCATTCAACGCGACGGTGCTTTGTACTTCGGCCCTTTCCTGCCGGCGAGTCTGGCGCGAAAGACAATCGACGTCATCAATCGAACCTTTCAACTGCGCACGTGCGATATCGAGATCGACGGCAAAGCACCACGGCCTTGTCTTGAGTATCACATCAAACGCTGTTTGGGTCCCTGCGTAAAAGGACTCTGCACGCCAGAACAGTATCAGGAGGCTGTGCGCGATGTTCGCTTGCTGCTCGAAGGCCGTAACAAAGAACTCGCCGATACGCTCGAGCAGCGCATGGTCGACGCATCTGAAGCAACGCTTTACGAACTTGCCGCCAAGTATCGGGACCTGCGCAAGACTGTAGTCCGACTTTCGGACCAGCAAAAGATGGCCACGACTTCAGAGAGTGATATCGACATCTTTGGTTACTATCGCGAAGGACAACGATTAGCGCTCCAATTGTTCACCATGCGAGAAGGTCACATCGTGGGTCGACGTGAGTTCTTCTGGGAAGATCTGGCGGCCGACGCTTTCAATCCAGCAGAGTTTTTGAGTGATGTGTTGGCCCAGTATTACGCGTCTGACTATGTACCGCGAGAGATCTATGTGCCGGTTGACTTTGAGGATCGAGACCTTTTAGAGAAGGCGCTGACGCAACGGAGAGGCCGGCGGGTAAGGATTATCAATCCGCAGCGTGGTGAAAAGCGCGACATGATCGATCTAGTGGACAAGAATGCAAAGCTTGCTTTCGAACAGCGGTTTCGCATTCTCAAGCCTGATATGAAGTTGGTACTCGAGGAGCTGCAGGAAACTCTGGAGCTGCCGCACTTTCCCGCGCGCATTGAATCGTTCGACATCTCTCATATTCAAGGCGCAGAAAATGTCGCGGGGATGGTAGTTTGCGACAATGGGAAAATGAATCGTTCCGAGTATCGCAAGTTTCGCATTCGAGGCGTTGAAGGTGCCAACGATGTTGCGTCGATGCGAGAAGTGGTGACTCGTCGGTATCGCCGGCTACTTGAGGAAGGAAAGCCTTTGCCCGATTTAATCATGATCGATGGCGGTAAGGGACAGCTGAACGGAGCAGGTGAGGCAATGAGCGAGATTGGCCTCGAGGCACTTCCAATGGTCGGTATCGTTAAACCGCCTCAACACCACAACCAGGTCGCCTATCTCTTAATGAAGGGACGGGAAGACGAACCAATTTACCTCGACTCACACTCGTTGATCCTGCGACTGCTGCAGATGATACGTGACGAGACGCATCGTTATGCCGTGACCTATCATCGCAAGCGCCGCGAGCTGCGAGACTTCACTTCTGAGCTGACTGCGATTCCCGGAGTCGGAGACAAACGAAAAGGAAGGTTGCTGCGACACTTCGGATCGATTCAACGAATCTCACGCGCAAGCGTGTCTGAGTTGGCGCCGTTTGTTGGGCGAAAGACTGCAGAGGAGATCGCCGCGCATTTTCAGAGGCAGAAGGCGTTGGCCGAAGTTGCTCAAACGAATTAGAAGCCCACAGGTTAATCTGGGTAGCGACTCCTCCGCTTGACCGCTAGAGTGATCATAAACACAATACCTGTCATCCATCATCCCTCTTATTTAGTTTGGCCTTATTCGTAGAGCCGCTAAACCCCGAAAGGAGGGTTTCATATGACTACCAAAGCCAGCGTCGGCGGTCATCCAATCCATCCGATGCTTGTTGCGTTTCCCATCGGTCTTTGGATCACCTCGTTTGCAGTCGACATCCTTTTCTACCTCGTTCGCCAATCTACGCTGCTAATCATTTCGAAGTTTTTGATTGCTGCGGGGTGCATCGGAGCAGTCGCTGCAGCTATACCAGGCATTATCGACTGGTGGACACTCAAGGACCCGAACGTCGTAAGAGTTGCAAATTGGCATGCACGGCTCAATATTGCCGCCCTCGTTGTTTTTGCAATTAGTCTCTACTTGCGAATGCAGAGTCACGGGCACCTGGTTGGACACCGACTGATGATCCCGTTTGTGGTCTCGCTTGTTGGAGTGATTCTCATCGGCATTTCGGGCTGGCTTGGTGGTGAGTTAGTCTACAAGCATCGTGTGGGAGTCGAATTCGGTGAATAAACCCGGACTTCATTAGCGTCTTATAAGGGTTTTCTCTCTGTGTATTTCTGTGTCTCCGTGGACACAGAGATGCACAGAGAGTGAGACTAGTCAGATCAGACTTCTCCCTTAACACCCGCGAACTCATAAGTCAGGTGCAGTTTCAACGAGCCGTCGAGGATCTCTGCCTTGACGTCTTTTGCGCGGGCCTTCACGGATCCGTTACTCGCTTTTATCGGAACCATCAAGGACAGCTGACGTTCGGTGACCAGCACGAGCGGATTCACGCGTTGATTGATCGCCGACTGAACAAAGACGGTGACAAAGTTGTTTGCGACCGGAGAGACCCCTTCCAGGTTTACTCCCTCCACGGTCACAGTTCCAAAGACGGTTTGCTTTGGTTCGTCGAATCTCAATTGGATCGACGTTTGGGTCCAGCCCTTAAACTGCATACAGTTTCCCACCAGACTGTAACTTCCAGTGAAAGCCATCGGCGCGGAAATACTTCCGTTGCGAAACTGCACGCCAGTCTTCACGCCACTACCTTCCGGAAGCAGCGTGATTTTATTGGCGCACCCTCCTTGAAAGTTTGCTAACTCGAGTTGTCCGGACGCAGCGCTCTCCAGCTTGCTCAGGTTGAACGTTGGAGTCCCCAACCCTGAGAAAGTTGTTGCCAGCACGGCGTCCACAAAACCTTGATCCAAACTAACCACCACGGTTCCTGGTGGATCACCCTTAGGGTCTGGCGCTTTTACTTCGACACCTGGCGTGGCACGGGCGCGTGGGACGCCCAGAAAGTAAACTGCCGCCCCGCCACCGAGCAAAATACCGAACAACAAGATGAGTAGATATCTCATTCAAGGCTCCTTAAGGTGTTGGACTTGCCGGAGAAGTCGTCGGACTTGCCGGCGCCGGCGCCGGGCTGTTCATGTTTGTGAGCAACGCTCTCAGGACTGCCGCAATTGTATTTGTAACAGCGTCGACCTGGGCTCTTACTTGCGCTTCTGAAACCTTGTTCAGCCCTGCTGGTACTTCAAAGAAACCAGGATCGACATTCGTCGTAATGTCGCGCATCTCCGCGACGATCTTTGCGCCCTTCACACCTTGTACATTACCGCTCGCTTCGCTAAAAAGTTCCGCCCGCAATGGCAAGCCGGTTTCTTTATCGATAAAAACAAACGATTCAGTGTTCACTTGCCCAGCCGATGTTCCGGTGTCGGAAGTGCGCGCGTAGCGATATTTTTGTGCTGGGCGCCCATTAACCGGTTCCTCACCGATCAGTTCGATACCTTTTAGCCTGTCTAGGTACGCTACCAACTGGCCCGGAGTCATTAGCTTGTGTAGTTGAAATCCGGTTGCCGCCGGCGTCAGTTCAGCATACTGCTTGCGCCCAGGAGCGATTGCGTATGCCGTACCTGCGTGATCGAGATAAATGAGATCGGAACCGTCAGGCAATTTGAAGGAAAGTCGACGATCGTTTCCGTTGCGAGCTACCTCAGCCGAGAGAGGTGGGATACCTATCGTGTTATCGCCGCCTTCGGTTTGGGCGGTGAATACCAAGGTAGCTTTATACCGATCAGGTTCACGTGCTGCCAGTGAAGCAATCGGTTGACTTGCCGTATTGCTGTTGGCCGGCGTTAGATTGGCATTTGTTGATAGGTTTGTATTCAGGTTTGACTCTGCAACAGGCCCTCGTTGGCATGCTCCCATTGCAATGATCAAAAGGAAGAGACAGAGAATAAAGCCAAGTCGTTTTGCGAAAACACTTTTCATATCAACACTCTCCAGACTTCTGCGATGAAAACCGCAGCAACTTAATTTGTAGGGGGTTGATAGGGAAGGACCATAGGATATCACAAGATGTCCGATATGCTTTAGCTTGTCAGTTGTTAGTTGTTAGTGGTCAGTCCGTAATAGGTCGTATAGGTCGTATAGGTCCTGTCTGATTACTGACAACTGACCACCACCATTGACTTGCCCGTTCGTTTTCTAGTAGAAGCGGATTGCTCTGACAACCCACGCGGTGGAGTATTACTAATGAAATACCTTCCGGTCATAATCGTCATAGGTCTTGCTTTATCGCTTTGCAACCTCGCCGACAAGTTACATGGGAAAAAGCCTTCTTCGTCTGGGTCTGGTTCAAGCAGCACTGAAATATCTGCTGAACATGGCGAAGCAAATGCTGCCCAGTTAGCGGCGCTATCGGGCGGTCAGCCAATCAAATGGGATCGACAGGGGATGTCCTGGACTGTTCCTCCTGGCTGGAGCGAACAATCCAACGAGGCCAAGGAATTTATATGGAGTTCTGGTGGTGCCGATCACGCTTCATTGATCGTCAGTATTTCTCCAATGGATGAAAGCTTTCCTTACCAAGAAAGTATCAAGGCTGAATATGAAGGCGCGAAGTCTCGTGCCAAGAACGGAGAGGTCGACGAAGTGAAATACGTTGAAATCGATGGCCTAACGGGTGTGCAGTTCAGAGAGGCCAATCCGGAAAAGCCAGACGGTTTCCGGCGTTTGCAGTGGCTGAGCTATCGGAAGTTCACCGGACAGCTTCAGGGCATTAATGTGATGTTGGCGACTAACGGAAGGGGCTTCCCGAAACATCAAGATGCATTGTATGGGATTCTTTTTTCGATGAAGATTACGCACTGATCGAAGGATCGAAGGATGAAGTTGGTATGTCCGATATGCTTTAGCTTGTCGTGTGCTGGGCTAAGACGCCGGTTTATCCACCTTCGACAAGCAAAAGCATATCGGACATATCAGCCTTCATCCCTGTTTTTTGTTGACAACCTCGCCTGGATAAGCTAACTGTCTGCCCGTTTTACCAAAGCTGTTAGTGATCCTTACGACCCTCGCAACGTCTAGCGTTAATCTCTGCCCAGCTTCCGTTAGAGCGGGCATCAGCGTTACCTCGGGTGTTGCGTAGCAAAACTCTCTCCCGACGAAACAGTTTCAGACCCCAGGTTCTGAGCTCAATCAGTTCCACTCCCATTGGAGGTCACGATCATGGCAAAAAACAAAGCAACATGGACAGTAATGGTTTATCTCGCAGGCGACAACAATCTGACAGCAGAATGTTTGTTTGCCTTAACCGAAATGAAAAAGGCTGTGCCGGGCCAGCATATCAACGTCATCGCCCAGTTTGATCCCCGAGACGAACACCTTCCAACCCATCGATACGAAATCAACCGCCACGGTTCGGATACCCCACTCTTCGACGACATAATCGATGAGGCTCGCTACAACCCTCGGACTCGTGAGGTCGAGTTCAAGTATGAAAGCGCGAGAGCAAAAGCGCTCGAGTTGAAACGAGCCAAGCGGTCGGCTGAAGTTAAAAGGCTGCTTAGCAACGTCGACGACTTGAGCACACTTCTTTTTGTCGAGGAAGAAACTCGTGACGACACTGACACTGGCTCTCCAGTTACGCTGTACAACTTCCTAAGTTTTTGTATTGAACAGTATCCGGCGGAGCACTACCTCATTGCGCTTTCGGGTCATGCTGGAGGAGTTGAGACTGATTACCTGTTGAAGGATGAAAGCTCGAAAGGGTCTCTGACGTTCAATGAGTTGAAAGAGGTCTTTCGAGAACTGCAAAACGATCTGGAAGGGCGTCCGGTTGACATTGTCGGGATGGACAACTGTTTGATGAGTATGACTGAGATCTGTTATGAGCTTCGTGGGTTGGTGGATATCGTCGTCGGTTGCGAAAGCTTTAGTCCCGCGTCAGGTTGGCCCTATCGCCAAATTCTGGCTCGGATTCGCACCGACTTAGCTGATGACTATTCATCTGGAAAAGCACTCAAACTCGAAGCTGCAAAAGGGATTGTCGAAGAATATGTGAACTACTACTCGCCGTACTGGATGTCGGGAATGTCAGTTTCTCAATCTGCACTCGATTTGAAGCATGTTGAGGAATTACGCCTGCACGTTGACAGTCTGGCTTCGGCACTGGAAAGGGAATTAAAGAAAGAGTTAGAAGAAACCGGTAAAGGCAAGGGGCGCACGAGCTCGTTCAAGGACAATTTGGTTTTGGCACATTGGGAAACTCAATCGTATAACGGCGAACGGTTCATTGACTTGTTTGATTTTTGTAATTGTCTCGAGAAACGATGGCCGTTTGAGCCGATCGCAGGCAGATGTCAGGAAATGCGACGTTTCATTAGCGAAGAATTTGTGCTGAAGACCTGCTATAGCGGGGCTGCGTATCAATATTCATATGGCGTGTCGATTTACTTTCCATGGGCACAAGTTCTAGCAAAGTACAAGAACCTCGAGTTTGTTCAAGCCTCAAATGGTGAAGGCTGGCTTAGTTTCATTCGCACTTATACTCAAGTGACGCGCCGTGCACCGAGAGGTTTCGAAAATGTGGAGACAGATCTCAACATCAGGCAGAGTGGCATAAGCGCGCCCTTCCGCATGGTCGACGATCGCATGGTCGACGATCGCATGGTCGACGATCGAATGGTCGACGATCGCATGGTGGACGACCGAATGGTGGACGATCGGATGGTGGACGACCGGATGGTCGATGATCGGATGGTGGACGATCGGATGGTGGACGATCGGATGGTGGACGATCGGATGGTGGACGATCGAATGGTGGACGACCGGATGGTGGATGATCGGATGGTGGATGATCGCATGATGTCAACTGAAGGTAACCGAGTCAGCAGCATGCGCAATCCTCCCGTAGTGTTCTTGCCCACCGATTGTATTAGAGAAGAGAAAAGGTCGCGGCTGGCTGTCAACAGGTTTTTCGGGTCACCTCAATCAAAACGTAAAGGTCCTGCACATTAGAATATGTTTGAGTGACGATGAAACCTGTTCACTCAAAACGTTGGCGCCTCCCGCTATTTGGAGCAATCGGGATCTTCCTCCTGTTCTTATCAATTGCGCCTCAGGCGGTTTCGTATTTCTCTGCGACGACGCTCGCCAATTCGAAACCGGAACAACCATCCTCTCCTGACGAAACCCAGCCACAGGGAAACCCCAGCTTGCCCGATAGACTCTGGCAAGAAGCTGAGTCCTTACGAGCGGAGCAACGCGCCGAGTCAAACAAGAAAGCTATCGAGATGTACAAGGCGGCCAGCGATCTGTGGCTATCTCTTGGAAAACTCGGACCAGCAGCGCGTGCCCTAAGATGCGTAGGTGAGACAAATCAAAATCTAGGCGACCTGGGACGTGCATTAAGCTCTTTCAACGATGCGCTCCAGCTCAGCAGACGAGCAAAGAATCAGACCGAAGAAGGCACGGTGCTCAATGGTCTTGCTTATACATTCTTTCTCCAAGGTAATTCGAACGCCGCACATAACAATAGTGTCGCTGCTTTGAAGATTGCGAGGTTGATTGGCGACCAGCAAATAGAAGCCGCGGCTCTTAGTAACCTGGGAGAGAGCTATTTCTCTTACGGAGACCTGTCTACGGCCCAGAAATACCAACAGCAAGCGCTTGATCTTTGGACTTTGCTTGGCGATCTGAGGGGACGATCTTTGTCGCAAGTTGCACTCGGTTATTACAACGCGAATC
Source organism: Pyrinomonadaceae bacterium (assembly GCA_036004125.1). GTDB lineage: Bacteria > Acidobacteriota > Blastocatellia > Pyrinomonadales > Pyrinomonadaceae > PSRF01. The sequence goes on from DASYRR010000010.1 coordinate 16,393, forward strand.
TGAGTGAACCACGACTAGCTCTTGAGCTTTTGCAACAAGGGTTGTCATCAGCGCAACAGGCGAATTACTTGCGCGGCCAAGTGCTGGCACTAAATGCGATGGGAAACGTCAAGGCTAAATTGGGTTATAAGCAAGAAGCGCTCGATGCGTATGCGATTGCTCGACCTTTGGCAGAGCGCATCGGTGATCGTCTCTTTCTAGCCAGCATCATGGGAGGAACTGGATCGCTCTACCGTCGAATGGGCGATAATCAGTCTGCGCTTGAATACTACGAGCAGGCTACCAAAATTTTTGAGGAAATTGGTGCAATTTGGGGCATGGCGGAAAGCAAGCTGGACCTTGGCCGCCTTAATAGTTCGCTCGCCAATAACCAGCGCGCAAGCGAGTGTCTTACAGAAGCTCTTGCGCTCTTTCGCAAGTTGGGAATGCGGAGATTGGAAGCCCAGACTCTGGGTGATATGGGCGTGGTGCAAACGGCGGACGGTGATTACGAAGGAGCGATTCGGACTCTCGAACAGGCACTGAAACTCAACCGAACTGGTCAGGACTATCGACACGAAGCGAACGTGCTGAACCTCATTGGAAAAGTCTATGAACAGGTCGGGAAGCGCGATCTGGCACTCCAATACTATCAGCGAGCATTACGAGTCTCTGGACTCGCAGCAGATCCAGCCGGTGAGTCGAACACGCTTTTCAACATTGCGCACATCGAGCGAGATCAGGGGAATCTGGTTGCCGCCGAACAGAAACTGGAATCAGCGATCGAGATCGGCGAATCAATCCGAGCAAGGGTCTCCAGCCAGGATCTACGCAGCTACTATTTTGCAACCATCCGTCAGATCTATGAGCTGTACATTGACGTCTTAATGCTGCAACACAAGGCGAATCTCAAGGGTGGATTCGCTACGCGTGCGTTCGCCGTCAGCGAAAGAGCCCGCGCAAGATCGTTGCTGGAGTCGCTGCAAGAAGGACAAGCTAACGTTCGTGAAGGGGTAGATCCTTCCCTGCTGGAGAAAGAGCGCTCGCTGAGTGAAAAATTGAATGCAAAAGCGGACCGTCACATGAAACTACTGGCGGCCAAGGAGACCGCAGAAGCTGAAAAAGTAAAGCACGAGATAGATGGTCTGACCACGGAGTACGCAGGCGTGCGCGATCAAATTCGAGCGAGTAGCCCACGGTATGCTGCCTTAACACAGCCAGAACCTCTAAATCTTCAAGAAGTTCAGCAGCGACTCTTGGATGATGATTCAATCTTGCTGGAATACGCTTTAGGCGATGATCGAAGTTATGTGTGGGCGGTCACGCGTAACGGTCTTGCGACATATGAACTACCGTCAAGAAAGCAAATTGAAGACTCAGCCCGCAATCTGTACAGCAAGATCGTTGCTCACCAAATGGTTCCAGGTGAATCGGTCCAGCAATTTTCGGAGCGC
>DASYRR010000011.1:0-29931 GCA_036004125.1 Pyrinomonadaceae bacterium
ATTCTTTGGACTACTAACTGAAGGTTTCCACGACGCCAGTACGCCAGCAAAACAAACAGCACTTATAGAGATAATGAGGGTAACTCCGACCAGCCGGTTGCGGTTTTGTCTTGGGTCGGTATTTCTGTTCTTAGCTCTGGCTGTCTTCTTAGCCACAGAAGCCTCCTGTCTCGTTAAAACTTCGTCAACCGACTCTGGGAGAAACGAACACTCCTCAATGTGTCCGGTAGCATTCACATAATTGACGGCAACGCGGACATAGGTAGGCCCAACTGCCAATTCAAAGCATCACTGCAGAAATGGCGTGGAGATGTCTATTAAAAGAAAGCGCTGTAGAAGGTTTAAAGTATGGTTGTGGGTTCGGCGGAGACGGTTAGTGAACGTAGCTGCAAGATCGTTCAGAAATCGTCGCTTGCAAGGAAATAATTTCCGAACCCGTAAAGTTAAATAACAAACCCTTAATAGCACTCAGCAAGGTGCCGTGCAACCCTGAATGTGTTTTATGTGGTAGCACCTGGTGTGTCGGTGGAAAAACATCAAGTGTTCGCTTTGTGCAACGCGCTAGGAAAGTTTACCTGACACGTTTGAGGCTCGTAGCAGGGCGACTGTGGCGACAGTGAAGCGTCGCGATGAAACCACACGGCGTCAAATTACTTGTTGTGGGCTGTGTTGGCTCAGAGTCACTGCGAGTCAACGAGGCTGTCTCCAAGCCTGTACTTGCTTCGGCAAAGCTCGTTCACACCGTGGTTTCAGCTGTTTCCTTGTCAAACGCGTTCGCCAACAGCAGAACGACTCCGCAGAAAAGCAGTGTGTCGAAGAAATAGTTCAGCGCAACCACGTCTGTGGGTGCTGCCACGAGCATCGGCAGATAAATCCACAACACCGTCAGCAGAAGCGTAAGCCCTAAAGACGTGGCTGCCATTCGCGTTTTCTTATTCACGAGCAAGCAGACGCCTGCGAGAATCAGAATCACGCCGACAAAATAACTCAAGAAGATTCGCCCGGGAATCCAGTCGGGAGTGAGCTTTGGCAACGGAACTCCCGGCACGTATGTCGGGTGCAGGAGATGCTCCACCCCATAGAATAGCGAAGGAATGCCCACGAAGAATCGCGGAATCGCAGCCAATGCCGCGGTCGACCGCGCGGGCGATGTCTCTCTCGGCCGAGTGATCAACGGCCGCATCGCAAATGCGAAAGCGCCGCCGCTGAATGCAAGCTGTCTCAGCGCCAGTGCCCAAAAAAATCTGTTGCCTGGGTTCGCAACGACGACTGGCATGTCCATTACGAATACGAAGATAAGCAGCGTCATTCCGACCAGAGCAGCTGCCAGCCGCGCCTGGACGTGAACGGCAATACTGAGCCCCGCGCAGAGAAAAGCGACGCCAACCAAATAGACCCAAAACGTATGCGCGGGAATCCAGCGCGGAACGAGGGTCGCAATATTCGCTGTGGTGGTGAAGTGCTCGGAACCGAAAACGGCCAGGGGAACCGCAAAAAACAGTCTGCCAAACGGCATGATCTTGTCCACGCCATGTTCCTGCGGTAGTTCTCCGAAAACTTTGATGAGGCCGGCGATGAAAACCAGCGACGCAGAAACATAGATCCAGAATGCTATCGCCGGAATGCCAAAAAGCGCGAAGGCCAGAGCAGGTACGACGACAACAAACTGTTGGAACCAGCACACTATGAATTGACTCCGACCAACCGACCTCATTCGCTTCCGCGGTTCATGCCAAAGATTCGATCGAAGAACGACGCCGTGGCTATGTTGACCTTCACAATATTCGCATGGCGCATGAAGTGATGCGTGTCGTCGGGAATCACCAGTTCCTCAAAACTTACGCCTGCCTTTTCCAATCGCCTTACGAGATCGGTTGTTTGACTGAAACGAACGTTGCGATCGTCATCACCATGAATCAGGAGAACCGGAGACTTCCAAGTGGCAATTGCAGAAACGGGTGACGACTGCCACGCAACATCGAGCGCGCGCTGAACGTCCGGAGGCTTTTCGTAACGATTCTCGAGCAGTGGCGCCGCGCGTTCTGCATTCCAATTATGAACGCCGTGTATGTCGACTCCGGCGGCAAAGAGTTTCGAGTCGCGAGCAAGAGCTAGTGCCGTGAGGTATCCTCCGTAAGAACCACCGTAAATCCCGACTCGTTTCGCATCGACCTGTGGCAGTCGCTGCAGATATTCAGCGCCAGCCTTCACGTCCTGATACTCCGACGCTCCCTGTACACCAGCATTCAAGGGCCGGTGAAAATCGTGTCCATAACCGATACCCAATCGATAGTTCACTGACAAGACGATATAACCCCGGCTGGCAAGGAACTGGTTTTGAGCGTAGGCATTTGAGTAGTAATCCGAATAGTGCCAACCCAAAAGCATCTGTCGTGGCGGCCCGCCGTGAACGTAGATGATCGCGGGCTTCTTGGCGGCGCCGCTAGCCGGTTCGAACAACTGCGCGTGAATATCGATCCCATCGGGCGCTTTGTAAACGACCTTCTTCGGCATCACTAATTGAGTCGATGGAAAATCAGCCGGCAGTCGATCCTCTGCCAGCGTGATCGGCTTTCCACCAACGGCCGGTATCACAGTTGGAAGTGGCGGACGTTGCGCCGTGGCCGCGAGATAGGCGATGTATTGGCCGTCGCCAGTGACGAAGGGCGTCCACTCAAGTCCCTTGCCAGGCGTCATAACAATGGGTTCTGCCTTGTCGACCGGCACCTTGACGATGTGACGACGATCGATGTCATCAATGTCAGTCCCTGCGTTTCCAGCAAAGACCATATAGCGCCTGTCTGAGCTGATCGAGATGTACTCCGCCATGTAATTGTCGCGAGTTAGCAATAAGGGCTCACCGCCAGTTTCGGAGATCGAGTAGAGATGGGGCCAACCGTCCAGGTAAGAGAGAAATACGATGCGACCAGCGGCAGCCCAGTACAAATTTGTTCCGCCGTGGGTGCTTGGTGGAGAGCCGCGCAGAGTAAATGGACTCTTCCACAGTTGACGTCCTTCGCCGGTTGCGGTGTCAGCAATCCAAATGGACCAGGCCTGCGCTTGTTGCTCGAGGATTGGTTCGGGAGCGCCGCCGGATCCCGGTCGCCGCACAAAGACGATGCGCTTTCCGTCGGGAGACCAACGCGGACTGGCATCGCGCGCTGTCGACGGTGCGAGATAAACGATGGGAGTTGAGTCGTTAGTGTAGATACCGACAAAAGAATGATCACCGCGATTGGAAACAAAACCGAGACGAGTGCCGTCCGGAGACCACTCGGGCGAGCCGCACTCGCCGCGCGCAAAGAAGAGCCGCTTTGCTGGCGTTGAGCCATCAACCGGCACGAACCAGATCCCGCGATCCTTCAGAAATGCGACGCGGTCATTCTTCGGTGAGATTACCGGTTCGTCACCTTCGCCAAGGAGCTTCGGCTCGCCACCTGCAAACGCCACACTCCAGATTTGTACCTTAGTTTGAACCGCGGCCAGTGCAGGATTAACGCCGACCGAACTATCGAAGTTTGATCCGTGGTCTCCGCCTCGAACATAAACCACATATTTACCGTCAGCGGAGAGCGAGAGGCTGGTCAGTTCTTGTCCATCGTCCGCGTTATAGTCTGTCAGGCGCCGCGTCTTGAAGTCGGGTCCCTCAGCAACCCAGACATTTCGCAATCCGCGCTCGTTGAATGCCCATGATATTCGCGATCCCGTTGCCGACGCCGCTAGTTCGTTCGGAAACGGATAACTCTTGATCTGTTCCATCGTGAACGATTGCACCGGGTGCACCGCGGGATGTGCATTTGAAAAGGAAACTGACGTAACAATCGCGGTGAAGATCAGTGTTAAGAAAACTACGAGGCCTGCGCGGGATATTCGCATGAGACTTCTCCTTTGTAAGCGAGTTCGTATATTGGCGAGTCTACAACTTCGATTGGAGCGAATCGAATCACAGCTGAGGCGTTCGAGGCAAGGCTTAAGAGCATTAACTGTTTGCGCGCATCCGCAGGTAGATAGATCAGCAGATCCATCTTCGGACCGGTTTTATTCTTTGAGAAGTAGATTGTCACCTGTCGGCGCAACGCCTTACCTTCAAAAACCGGCGCGCCCTTATCGAACATTTCAAAGCTCATGTCCCTTGGTCGACCAGGACTACGGCCGAACTGATTCTCTTCAAACAAACCGACAAGCTCAGGACGTCGTTTTTGGAACCACGTTTTTGCGTCCCGTACCGGTTTGCTGTTAGCAAATACGAGTGGATCAGGAAGCGTGTAACTACCGACTTTTGCTTCGTCGTAGTTGACTGGAATGCCGGCGACGACTGTCGGTGGCGCGTTCTGTGTTTGAGCACTGACGATACAAATGGATAAAACGAGCGACGCAAACAGACAATAATATTTGAATGACATACGTTCCCCTGTTTTTTCGCTGGTCTCTATGTCTGTGCGTCTTGACGTTAATAGGTGCCCGGATTATTCACCACAGAGCCTCCCTGCTTGTGTCTGCGACAAGCAGATAACAAAGGGAAACTTGTGACGATTTCTCTGCGCTTCCTCTGCGTCCTCGGCGTCTCTGCGGTGAAAATGCTTCCAATCCGTAACCGCAGAGACGCCGAGGACGCAGAGGAAGCGCAGAGAAGAGTTTCTAAGAAGGCACAGCGCGGCGGAGCCACAACCAAGCTTGGATACAGTCAGTACCGTCACGCGGTAGCGTCGGGTCCGTTGTCACCTCGAACGGTGTGGGCGGTTACGGACCCGACGCTATCACTGACTGTATCCAAGCACGTACTCAGAATCTAAACGATGTGTCGAAAGTCTGTACGAAAAAACAAGAACTTACGAACTTGCTACACAGAAACACAGAGACACACAGAAAAATACTTGTCATCATGGCTTGACCGACACAAACGTCACGGGCCCAAGCAATCCCGAGTCTCTCAGTGTCGGCGGTGGGCCGAACCCTGGAGCAGTCTCGGCAAGCACCCTCTTGTCCTGAGCAACCGTCCGGTCACCAATCAGCCGGTTGGACCACTGGTTGGTAACTTTGATCTCAACTTTGTTCGTTCCCGGCTTCAATACGCTGGTGACATCCACCTCGTATGGCGACTTCCACAAAATGCCTAGGGCCTTCCCGTTCACTGAAATCTCGGCGAGATCATTGACCGTCCCGAGATTAAGGAGAACTTTCTCACCAGCTCGAAACCAACGCCGATCTACGTTCATCGTCTTCGTGTAGGTCGCCGTACCCGAAAAATACTTCACTCCTTCGTCCATATTTGTGATCCATGATTCAAGTTTAGGTAAGGTGATCTTTGCGGGCGCACCCAGGTTGGGCGAAAAGCTTACCGCCCATGGTCCATCGACCGTCGCGAGCGTCGTCACAGTTGGAGGCGACAAAGTTTGTTCAGAAGAAGTAGTCGCTCGGCGGAATACGACAAACACCGATTCGCGTTCCGCCAACCGCAACGGCACGACTGTTCGACCATCTGCAATAGTGAACTCGGCACGTTCAATCTGACCAGTGTCCGCGTGCCAGAGTTCGGGCTCTTTGCCACTCACACGGAATCGAACGTTGATATCCTGCTTGCGATCGGTATTGTTAGCGACAAAGTAGATATCCGCATCCCCGGCGTGCCGATGGATCCACGACATTTTCGCGTCCAACGCTCGACTGAATTCGACATCTTTCGGAATACGCATCGAAGCCAGTACATCCGCCGGAGAAAGCCCCCACACCATTGTGCCCTTCCCAAACTTGCGTTTGGTCCGACTGACGCCATCAAGGTCACCCCACAACTCTTCGGCCAAAGCCTGCACTTCTCGATCTGCGTTGGGATAACCTGCAAGACTCGGTGACTTTAAAGGTTTCGGACCCAACACAGTCGCGCCGTTCTGCACTAACTCACGAATCTTACGAAGCACGGGCAGCGTCATGCGATCTATCTCCGGCAGAACGAACACGCTGTAACTCATGCCGTCCGGTAAAACGATTCTTCCTTCAGCGTTCACCGACATTCGATTAAGCACCACGTCAGTGTTTACGTAATCGAAGTCGTAACCTTCGGGCGGCGCTGGTCTTAATCCCGCGCCCCAGAACGGCATGGTGGAGGGCGCGCCTTCATTCAGCAGATACGCAAAGTCCGCGACAAACAGTCCCTGCTGTAACATGAAACAGTTTCGCGCGAGGTAAGTCATGAATGGCTGGCCCTGTTCTGCCCAGGTGATGTTGCGATTGATGTGCGTGCCCACCATCGTGTTGCCAGGCTTAGTGTCGAGCGGTTGATGAGCTGACGTATGAAAGATGATTCGATTGACGCCTTGCGCGAACCAGTAGTCAACGATCTTTTTCAACGAATAAGGCGACTCATAACCACCACCCGTGAACGACTCGGTAGCGACCAAGGTCTTCCCATAAACATGTGACGCGGATGCGGCGCCACGGACGTCTTCGTAGTACATCGAAGATGGGTGCAGGTCGCGCGCCCAGAACTCGCCCATCGGGACGTCCAGGTGCTTCTTGTTCAGCAACGTGTCTTCAGGAATCTCCAGCGACACACCCGCCGCTTCACCATAGGTCCCGATCCCGCGCTGACGCAGAAACTCCGCCGCGACTTTGTAATGGTTATCGGCAAACATGTCGGCCAGTGTGCGACGGAAGTCCCACAGAAAACGGTCGCTCACTTCCGGACTCGTGACCACGCGTCCTGTGAGTGTCGGTAGATAAGGAGTCGGGTCGTAGCCACGTCGCTGGCGAAACTCGCTTAGCATCTCCTCAGTCCAGTTCTGCATGCCTGCTTCCCAGCTATCCAGCAGCACATATCGCAAGCTCTTGCCGTAGAGCGGTCCAAGTGCCTGTGCGAGCGGGTCTGTATAGCCACCGAGATAACTTTCGGTGTGGTTCCGGCTGAGCTTGTCGACTTCGTAACCAAGTCCGGCAGGCACCGCTGGACGATTCTTCGCGCCAGTTAACGAGTAACCCAATCGCAGGATGGTCCAGCGTCCGGCTGGCACTTCCCAGTTGAGCGTCCCGTCTCTGTTCATCTTTGCGGTCAGGTCAACGATGTCTGAGCTTCGAATAATCGAGCTTGCGGGTGTTGGCGGTGTCGGCACTGACTCATACTCGAAAAGAAAACTGAAGCCGGCCTTCTCTTCCCAGCGGTGTATGCGTGCGCCTGAATGGAGCACGGCCTCAGAAAGCGCGTACTCTTTCGCCGGCGCAGATGACGATTGATTCATTACCGCTGCTGGAGTGAGCGGAGCGCCGGTCAACTCGATGCGATAGAACTTCGCAGTGGTTTCTGGGAAAGCAAATGTTCGCGCGAGGCCGCCGCGATAAAGTTGTGGACCGGGTAGAGTCACTAGAGTTCGAAAGTCAACACCATTGTCGCTCGCCAAAACACGGCCCACCGGAATGCCGGCGCGTCCAGCAATCGAGATCGCGCGCGCGGTGAACGGTTGAGCGAATTCGTATTGCAGCCATGCTGGCCCACCTCCCGGGGGAGTAGTGATCGTGAGCGCAGTGTTTAGATCGTCGTCCCAGAGAGAACGGAAATCAATCGCGCCTATCTTTCCAGCCTCCGTAGCCGCTTGCGGGCGTGACAGGGCATCATCGATTTCATCCTGCGGTGCGCGAAAAGCGATGACAGCACTGTCGCCATAGTAAGTAGGATCGGGCGGGGTCGTACTTCCTGGACGGGGGGCGCCGGTGATCAGATTGCGGATCGGTCCATTGTTCGAAGGGGGTTGTGGCAACTTTCCTTCGAATGATCGCGGACCTTCCACTGTGGTTTCACTCCAAACGAGTTTCTTCATCGCCTGTTCAGGTTTCACCCAGGTCCCGCCAGTGAAACTCCAGCCCGCCGAACTAAAGATCGTCATCTCGAGTCCGAGCCGGTCAGCTTCGGACGCAGCGTGACGGACGGCGTCAAACCATTCCGGTGTGCCGAACACGATCTTCTTGTCGACGTTCTGACCACCACCTGCGTTGACGTCAGCCAACTGGAAGCCGGCAATGCCGACACGCTTCATCCACTCCAGGTCCTTAGTGATTCCTTCCGTGGTGACGTTGCTCCTGGTCCAGTGCCACCAGGTTCTTGGCTTAGCTGAGTCGAGTGGTTGCTTGAACCCTTGTTCGAGAGGATTGGTTGAGCTTTGAGCCGGAACCCCGCCTCCCAGGGTCGACAGCACCGTCAAGGCAAGAGCGATGAATAAAGGAATCAGTTTACGATGGCTCGGCATGTAGGTTGGCACTAGCCTCTGCGGATCTTCTTTTCTCCGTCGTCGCCTTTGACTGATTTGATTTGATAATACCACCGCTGACATCGAAACATTGGTAGCGGACGAATTGATTCGTGTGAGGGTTGAGCGAAATTACTCCACTCTAACGAGACCAGGATTGCGACACTGTTCGTCTAGATCGACAAATGCCCTGGTACATTTCTGCACCAGGGCGAAAAAAGCGGGATTAGGACCCTACGAGAAGAGCATCGATCTTTCTCTTACGGACTCAGTGGATAGCGGTTAATAAAATCAACGACGGATGGTCCCCAAAATTCAACCTGAGTTTTTTCGAGAATGAAGGTGCTGTGGGCCTGCTGCGCTTCACTTATGAGCTGATCTTTGTCGGAGTCCCAACAGATCGTCCTGTGGGGCTCGCAAACGGAATCCCACGGAGCAGGCGGGAAGATAGAAGCCTGTACTCGAAATCTCTGATCAACTTCTTCACTGAACAAGACCTTGGTTGGTTCCAACGACACACCATTTTTTGGCTGCAGAAAATACATTGGTCGCTTTGCGTCCCTCGCAGCCGGTTTCAATTCGCTTTTCCAAAACGGCTCGTCGCTGTTCTCCCACGACAATTCTCCGCCGGAGATATCGATAGCAACATTGTGATAATTGCTCAGCTGAGCGTTTGTGAACACCATTAACGCTCCGCCGTATGAATGGCCCATGATGGCAATCCGGGTCGGATCAGCCATCTTCCCTTTCGTTCCCTTCCCGATCGGCGCGTGCGAGCGTACGTAGCTAATTGCGTCACGAACGTCGACGTATTGCTGACGCAGATAATCAATGGCATAGGCATTCGCGATGCAGGTATTGGGATCGAGAAGATTGCACGGCGGGCATTGTCCAGATGACAGGCAGTCGGCAACGTATTCGTCAGTATGGATCCCGGTCGAAGCGAGGCCATCGCCAAAGTGTCCGCGCCTGAGCGGTGCGAATACGACAAACCCCTGGTTAACGAAGTATCTCGCGATCTCGCAGGGTTGACTGCGCTCAGCATCATGTCCGTGGTTGTAGATTAGGACTGGCGCATTCTTGACCGTGCCACCGGACGGTATCCGGTAGTAAAGCCAGCCTGTGAGATGAACGATGCCGTAGCTCGCGCGTGGGTCATTATTGTTGGTGACGGTAGTGGGAACATAACTAACCTCTTCCATCACGATTGTTGACGTTGACGGGAAGCAACTCGCTGCTGCCGAGATGTGTGCGGCAAAATAGACCAAAGCGAAGGCTCCGGAAGTGAACAGGGTTTTGCGAATTAGCGATGTCATGGCGGATGTTTCCTTTCGTTTTTAGTGCTCACTGAATAACGCGCTTTCCGCCGCTCATAGACACACGCGCCAAAGAAACTTTTTTGTGGAGATGGCGAAGGCCTAAACGTCGGGGAAGTAGCCAGACTGTTAAGGGGGACTCTACCAACGAGGATCCGAGCAGTCCCCCACGGGGCACTACCCGAGCGCGCCGCAAACTACACTAGTCCGCAGCCTATAGCCGAATGACGCTGGTGACGCTTTGTGATAACTTTTGTTCACTCAATGCTTGACCATTCAACGTAAATGAAATTTTCGCTTTCTGAGTACAAACGTAAGCTGCGGACAGTGATGGGAGTTGCAGCGTTGTTTAGCGGAATAGTTGTCGCCACAATACTCCACAGCTTGTTCTCGCTGTCAGTCGTTGCGCAGCAGCGTACTCCGAGGGCGCCGGTCGTGGTGCAGCCGGGCGCGCCGGGTAAACCGACCCGGACGCTGCCCTCATCGACAAGAGCGACGCTGCCTCCACTCTCTATAGCAGATGTGGAGTTTATGCAGGGAATGATCATGCACCATGCGCAGGCGGTTGAGATGACCGCCTTAATCGAATCGCGCACCGATAACAAGGATCTTCGATCACTCGGGGCACGAATCAGCCACTCGCAGGCGGAAGAAATTAGGTTTATGAAGCGATGGCTATCGGCGAGGGGAGAGCCGAATACGCTCTCAATGCCTGAAATGTCAAATATGGATATGTCAATGGATATGTCCGGCCATTCGATGCTTATGCCGGGAATGCTTACACCAAAACAGATGGAGGCCCTACGAAAAGCAAAGGGCAAAGATTTCGACCATCTGTTCTTGACCGGGATGATTCAGCATCACGGCGGCGCCTTGGTTATGGTGAAGGACTTGTTCGACACATCGGGCGCGGGGCAGGATGCTGAACTGTTCAATTTCGCAACCGATGTCGACAGTGGACAACGCGCTGAGATCAGAATTATGCAAAACATGTTGGGGGAAAACCTCTAGAGGAGAAACGATGATTCGAATACACACTATGGCTTTCCGTTTATTTATAGCTGCCCTTCTTCTATGGTCGTGTCTTGCAGCAAACGCACAGGCGCAAACTCCGTCGCCATCGCCTGAGTCTACGCAGACCCCGGCAACCAAATCGGCCAACCAGGAAGTGAAAGCGGATCCCTTTGCTCTTGAACCCGCAGCACCGCTACCAGCTGGAATGACAGGTTCTGATGCCAGTGATCCACGCACCAAGCTCGGACCAGGAATGTATAACGCAGCTGAGACATCGGTGGGCATCAAACACCTGATGCTGCTCAAAAAACCTGACGCATTTCAACTAGGAGCCGACAATCCTGATGATCCGAAAGTGAAGAAGACTCTTGGTCTACTCGGCGTCAGCGACACGTCAAAGATGTCGAAGCCAACACAGGTTGTGTTTGCTCAGCTGGCTTTTGCAAACTCCGACCTTGCGTTCCAGGGCAATCATCTGTTTCAGGGAAACTTTTATGGCGTCAATATCTATGACATCTCCAATCCGGCTAAGCCCACCTTGTTGACGACGATGGTGTGTCCAGGCGGACAGGGTGATCCATCGGTTTACAAAAACCTGCTCTTCATGTCAGTTGAAATGCCAAACGGTCGCCTGGATTGCGGCGCACAAGGATTTCCGCCCGAGCCCAAGCCGCCGGCGACACTAACTGAAGAACAGAAAAAACAAATCGTGCCGGTAGCGCAAAAAGATCGATTTCGCGGCGTGAGAATTTTCGATATTACCGACGTCAAGAATCCGAAGCAGGTGGCTGCGGTGCAAACTTGCCGCGGCTCACACACGCATACGTTGGTCGTCGATCCGAATGATAAGGACAACGTTTACGTCTACGTTTCGGGAACCTCGTTTGTCCGTCAAAGCGAAGAGTTGGCCGGATGCTCGGGCGAAGCACCGGCGAAAGATCCAAACACGGCGCTGTTTCGCATTGATGTGATCAAGGTGCCGCTGGCTCGACCGCAGGATGCGAAGGTCGTTTCTACTCCTCGTGTATTTATCGATCCACGGACGGGAGCCCTGAACGGCCTGAGTAGCGGCGGCACGCATGGCAAGAACGGACTGGAAAAGCCAGAGGACAGCAATCAGTGTCACGACATTACCGTCTATTCAAAGCTTGGGTTGGCCGCAGGTGCTTGTTCCGGAAATGGAATCCTTTTGGACATCAAAGATCCGGTGAATCCAAAGCGTCTCGACGCGGTAAACGATCCGAACTATGCGTACTGGCACTCGGCCTCGTTTTCGAACGACGGGACGAAAGTTGTGTTCACCGATGAATGGGGCGGAGGACTGGGCGCGCGATGTCGGGCAAACGATCCGAACAAATGGGGCGCTGATGCGGTTTTCAAGTTGAAGGATAACAAGCTGAGCTTCGCGAGCTACTACAAGGTGCCGGCGGCCCAGGGCGATAGTGAGAATTGTGTGGCGCACAACGGCTCGCTCATTCCGATTCCCGGCCGCGACATTGAAGTGCAGGCCTGGTACCAGGGCGGTATCTCCGTGATGGACTTCACCGACGCGGAGCGTCCGGTTGAAATCGCTTATTTCGATCGGGGACCGATTGATCCGAAGATGCTTGTGCTCGGCGGTGATTGGTCCGCCTACTGGTACAACGGTCACATTTATGCTTCGGAGATCGCCCGCGGTTTGGACATCTTTGAATTGGCGCCGACGAAGTTCCTGACCCAGAATGAGATCGACGCCGCGAAGACAGTGCGAGTCGCGGAACTCAATGTGCAGAACCAGGAAAAAATCGAGTGGCCACGACAGTTGATCGTGGCAAAAGCCTACGTCGATCAGTTGGAGCGATCGCAGGCTTTACCGGCTGATCAAATTGCGTCTCTGCGGCAGGCGATTGGACGGGCCGAGACTTCAAAGATGAAACAAAGTGAGCTAGCGAAACTCAAAACCCTTGCTCCACCGTTGGAAAAGACTGCTGCCGAGACTAAGAGTGTCGCAGACTCAACCCGATTGCAGGCCCTGGCAGAAATCCTGAAGCGACCTGCGCGTTGATGTTTTAGCAAGTTCGTTTTTTGGGGAATCGCGAAATCCCGTTTTTCAGAAACCAGATCATCCGCGAGTCAAGATTCCCTGAGCTACGTGGCGGGCAAGGGCCATAATTGTCCAGGATGGATTAACTCCAGGCGCTGTAGGAAACAAGCTTGAATCCGCCACGTAAACATTCGTAGTTCCAAACACCCGGCCTGAGGAATCTGTCACGCCGCGCCGCGGATCGGCGCCGAACTGGTTGCCCCCGCTAGTGTGATCCGAATAAGAGATCAGATCGTTGTAAGTGAACTTGAGATTCTCAATTCTCCTGACGTCGGATAGTTTTTCGATTAATGGAGGACGCAACAAAGGCAGAAAAACGCGCCGCGCTCCTACTGCTAGCAATCCCTTAGCAGCACTGATGAAGCACTGACGGAATGATTCAATGTCGTGTTTGCTTTCTTCAAAATTGAGCTGCGCTCGCCCATCTTTGACCACGATTCGTGACTTTGCCGGATCATCTTTCACGGTTACTGTCAGACTCATCGTCTGGTGAAACTGTCGCATGATCTCGAAGTGCTCTTGCGGCGCAAGGTGCGAGACAAACGATGCCAAACTCGCTGGATAAAGGATGCTCGCCAACCACCAGAAGTGATGCTCTTTTAAGAATCCCAGGAAGTTGTAGATTGCGGGAACGCCATTATAGGGAATGTAGTGTCCGTTCTCGATGACCCCGCGAGTTGTCATCGCTTTGTCAAACAAAGCAAATACCTGTGCGTGAGGCTGAAGGTAAACCTTTTGCCCAATTGACTGACGGTTGGGAAACTTTGGGTTGCGCAAGAGTAGGGCGGAAGAGAAGAACGCGCCTGCGGCAACGACAATCCTACGTGCTTTGATAACAGTCGCCCGTGTCGCATTTGGTGGCGACACGGAAACGCCCGACGCAATCCAACTACCGCTCGCTCCCTCGCCAACAACAAACCTCGCCTCGCAATCCGTCAACACGGTTAGATTTCCGGTCGCGAGAGCAAGCGGCAGGAAACTGTTGTTCATATTCCCTTTCAAGTCAACGCCGCAACCGAAATTGCAAAGTCCAACACCAGCGCACCCGCTGGTATACCGATTAACAAACACGAGATCATCAGGCTTGCCCAGCGCGTGGGCCATTTCCCGCACGACTGCGTTTGGTCGATTCTCCAGATCCCTTGTCTGAGTTGTGACCGACATCACCTCCGCGACGTGTCGATAATGCGGCTCCAGCATTTCCGCATTGATTTCGGCTGCCCCGCTGTTCTCGCGCCACTCGTCAAAAACAAATTGCTTCGGTTTCATTGCCACGGCGCCGAAAATGATACTGCTGCCACCGAGCGCGCTTCCCTGGTAGAGGACCGTGCGATAACCGCTAGTCGTTTCGACGTGACCGAATTTGTTTGACATGTCGAGTACACGAAAGTTTATTTGTTCCTGGGGAACGAATGGCCCTTTTTCTACCAACAGAACTTTGAGACCCGCCTGCGCCAATGTTGCGGCCGTTACAGCGCCGCCCGGTCCCGAACCAATTACGCAAGCATCATAGACGTTAGTCTGGATCTGACGATTCTCGAAGGAATGCAAATCACGAGTGGAAATAATGTGGCGCCGAAGTTCGGTGGTCAATTTTCTAATCATGCCGTGACCTCGGCAGCATTAATCAGCTTTAAAGCTCGCTCATCTGCCCAGAACGCGATGAGGCATAGCGATGAGAGCGTGCGGCCCATTTTGCGCACCAACATAAATCGCGAACCTCGCGCATTAAGCGCAACGTTTTCCCCGCCGTACAGAATGGAGGCACGTTGAGACCAAACAATAAACCGAGTTACTTTCCGGCGATGATCGTCGCTGCCATTACGAAGCAAATGATCGACATTCTCAGCCACGTTAATGCCAGTGCTCAGAAGCACGTCGGAAGGAATGAGAGTGGCAGCAACGGCTTCGAGAAACCGGTGGTCATCCTTACCTAAAGAAATTTTTGGTACAACTGCAATTAGCAATGCGGCGCGGATAAAACTTCGTCGGCTTAAATGGGTTTCAAAAGCCGCGATCTCTTGAAGAATTTGTTCCAATGGCTCCATAGTCGTAATTGTGACCGGTCATAGATCCGTGGTGCAGGAAAATCCTTTCGACAGTCGGGCGATCCAAAGATGTTGCAATCATGAAGACTGCGCTTTTGGCTTATTCAAGATTGGTATCGTTTTTGACGGACAAAATCAGCTTTGGCATTTTGCCGTTCTAAACGAGGTTAATTCCAGCAATGAAATGCACCTTTCGGTTCTACGGGTGCTGGCTTTTTACCACACTTGTAGTTTTGCTTACATCAACTCTGATGCCTTTCAAAATAATGTCCCAGACCGTCAACAAGCCTCCGTCGCGACATATCATTATCTGCGTCGACGGTGTCGGCATATCAACCATTAACAAGATGCGCGCTCAGGGCCACTTTAAGATGTTCCACTCGCCATCGCATATGATCTCAACTTTTCCTTCTTTAACGAATGCGGCACTGAGCAAGATACTTGAACCTGCGGGCGCGAGAATGACCGGCGGTTATGAGGACAACTTCTTCGACACAGAGAGGAACCGGATGCGTGGCGGAATCCTGGACCGCTTTCGCAGTGGGCATTTCATTCGTGGCACCTTTCGCGAACTCTTCGACTACCATCCCTCCGCCATCAAAAGTGGGCTTGGCTATGCAGCGCCTCCTCTTTCAACTTATCTTGAATCTCTAAGCGATCTTATTCGCCTGCGTCAAAAAGCGAGGAGTAGTCGTCAACCTGTGTTCTTCGCTTACACGGGGGCAACAGATTCGCTGGCCCACGTTGGCGGCGAAACCCTGCTGCGCAGTTTTCTCGAACAGCTGGATCAAACTATCGAAGACATAGTCCGCGACAGTAAGGTCCCCGTCTCGGTG
The DNA here is from genome assembly GCA_036004125.1 of Pyrinomonadaceae bacterium. Classification (GTDB taxonomy): domain Bacteria; phylum Acidobacteriota; class Blastocatellia; order Pyrinomonadales; family Pyrinomonadaceae; genus PSRF01. The sequence continues at coordinate 15,529 of DASYRR010000011.1, forward strand.
ACTATCTTTTCAGACCATGGCAACGACTTCCGGAAATACCGTCGAGTAGCAATGAAAGAACCGCTGCGTCAGGCGGGCTTCAAGTTCGGGAAAAAGATCAAGGATGACCAGAGTGTCGTCTTGCCGCAGTTTGGACTTGTTGGCAGTGGCGTCTTATTCACCAAAGACAAGAACGAGGAGCGTCTGGCCGGCGTTTTGGCGGCACTCGAGGGAATTGATTTTGTTACTTACGAACGAAACGGAATAGTCCACGTCGCCAACCGTCGAGGAGAGGCGACTATCGAGAAACGCGGCGATGAGTATCGCTACCTCGCGACAAAGGGCGATCCGCTTGATCTCTTATCGATAACGCAGACCGCTAATGGGCGAAATGGCGCCGACGGATTCATCAAAGATGAAGACTGGTTTGCGGTGACTCGCGCCGGGGTCAGACCCGACGTCGTGCGACGCATTTTCGAGGGAGCGACGGAGGGAGTTTTGAACCGGGCAAACGTGATCGTCAACCTGGAGGATGGCTACTACACCGGAAACTATTTCCTGGACACATTCACCCTTCTTCAGGCGACCCATGGCAACATCGGACAAGAGCAGAGCTATGGGTTTGCCATGAGCAGCATTGGTGAATTGCCGCCGTACATTCGCGCCGGGGATTTGTGGAAAACGCTCGGCTCGGCTCAACTTCAGCGAGGTCCGAAACGCACCGTCAATTGATGTTGACGATGCTTATGGCTTCTTGGCAGCTGCTTGAGTCTCTTTCAGTTTGGCGCTGGCCCGTTCGTAGTTAGCCTTAAAGAGCGCTGCATTTGGATCATTGTTCTGTTGACCCAGAACCCGCGCCTTATCGTAGAGCGGTTCCGCCAGATCAATCCGCCCCCCTCGTTCGTATGCTTCGGCTAGACTGTCGTAAACGTTAGCGGACATTGGATAACGTTCAATGTTCAATTTGAATACTGCAATCGCCTCTTCCGATTTTCCGTTTCCGAGGAACTGATAACCAAGTTGATTAATGAGCTGCTCTGGAACGGGAATGGAATAGCCGAATTTCTCGCTAAGTTTCTTGTAGTGCTCCTCAGCGCCCTTCAAGCCGCCGCTCACCGCCCCGGTCGAGGGATCTCTGGGAGCTTGCCAACCTTCATAAACCTTTCGCAGTCCAAAATAGTGACTGCGCAATACGACTGAACCGTGATCCTCATCAGCCATGCGCTCAGCCTGCCATTCGAAACCTTTAATGTTCGTTTTGGCGAGAACCTCTCGGAAACTGTCGAAGCCCGTTGAAATTGGGCCTTGCTCATTACCGATTGACGCAAACAGGGTCACTTTCATTTCCTTCTGATTCTTCAAGTATTCTTCCGCGCGTTTCAAAGCTTCACCATTCTCCCATTGCAGCGAAGGACTAACTGCAACATAGGAATTGAAAAGTCCAGGTTTGCTGATCATCGAGTGGATTGCGAATAGACCACCGAGCGAATGTCCGGCGAGAATCCGATACGGCTCAACTCGATATTGCTTCTCAATCTGCGGAATAAGCTCAGTCTCGATAAATTTCAGAAAGTTGTCGGCACCGCCGCTGGTGGGATTTTGCAGCTCGCCAGCATCGTTTTTGGCGGTCGACTTCACGGGCGTTAAGTCTCGAGTCCGGTCAGTGTTTGTGATACCAACTACAATCAAATCCGACATGCGACCGTTCCTTGTCAAGAAGTCAATGGTACTTGCCGTATGACTCATGTGCGCGTCGCCGTCAGTCATATAAAGCACTGGGTAGTTTAGTTTGTTCGTTTCATATCCCACCGGAGTTCGCACTAAAACAATTCTATCTTCACCCAGAACTGCAGACTTGAGCGTAAGAGTTTTCACCGTCCCTGTGCCTGGTTGTGCGAATGCCGCAGATGAGAGGCTTAACAGACAGGCAAAGCCAAAGAGCAATCTGATCAGATTTAAGGTGTTTAGTTGTGAGTTAGTTTTTTGTGGACGAGTTTTGGCCCATTCGAAATGAGTAGTCATAGATTGAACTCCAAAAAAGTGAATTGACACTGTGCAGCGTTGTAGCAACGGCTTGGGGAGGCGCTGATATTACTAGATTCGTCCAGATCGTCCAATGCTCGTGCTTGAATCCGGTTTACCGATTGTAGAAAACACTGATTCCATTTTTTTGGAGTTCAAGGGGGGACCGTGAAAAGGACTACTCATCAAAGCAAATCAGCAACGCTCTTTCTGATCTATCCACCGTGTTCGTCACAGTTAGCATCAAACTGGCTGCTCGCTGTAGTTGCTGGTTGAGCAAAAGTCGGGGGCAACACGAGCAAAAGGAACAGAAGCAGAATGAGCATGTGATGGACGCGTCTCGTAAGTTTCGTCATATCGATCAATACCCGGGTTGGTTCATTTTCCTTCCACCAATGCGTGCTGAATTTTTTCGAGCGCGCCATGCAGAATGGCGTTTTCACGCGCGATACATAAGCGCATGTAATCTTGATATTCATTGCTATCGGTGAAGGCTCCACCCGGTACGCCCGCCACGCCTTTGCTTAAAAGCATCTGATTGAACTCAACCGCGTCACCATAGCCCGCAGGAATTCGCGCCCAGACATAAAAAGCAGACCCCGACTCGTAAACGTGAAAGCCCGCTTTGACCAGCGACTCAACAGCGATGCGTCTTTTGGAAGCGAACTTCTCGCGCAGTACTGTGTAGTAGTGGGGATCGGACATGAGTACTTGCGCGAGTGCAAGTTGCAGGGGAGTTGGAGAACAAACGTAGAAAACGTTGTTCGCATTGTTGAGGGAGGCTATGAGCCGAGCGCTCCCATAAACATATCCGAGTCGCCACCCTGAAATGTTCCACGATTTGGAGAACGAATTAACGGTGATCGTCCGGTCCCACATTCCTTCGAGGGTGGCAATCGAAATATGTGGTTTGTCGCCCACCACATAATGTTCATAGACTTCATCGGCTATACACAAAAGATCCAACTCATTACAAACACCCGCGATCGCCTCAAGTTCGCTTCTGCTGAATACTTTGCCGGTCGGATTTGCGGGAGTGCAGACGATGATGGCCCGAAGCGGCAGCTGCTCACGATTCTTCCACTCCCGACAGCGAGCGCGTAACTCGTCAACATCGAGTTGGAGGTTCTCACCATGCAATGGCAATACATTCGTACTTCCGCCCAGTTCCTCGAGGATACGACGGTGATACGGATAGTAGGGCTCGAAAACGAGTGCAGACGAACCTTGCAAATGAGTGTGGGCGATCGCAATGAGCGCCGCGGTCGCACCCGAGGTAATCAACAACTGCAACGGCGTGGCTTTCGGGTCAACTTCGATACCATTGAAAACCGAAATCTTTTTTGCAACCGCTTCTCGTAACTCACTGACTCCCTCCGCGGGGCTGTAATGATTCCTACTTGCTTTGATCAACTCACTTGCGGCGCGCGCAAGCGATGGGTCAATAGCCAATTCCGATTGCCCTTGAACAAGATTTCCACTTGGAGAGACCAACCGAGTGATAGTTCTGATATCAGGTTGTGTTCTTGCTGTCATTTCCCTTTTGGTTGTTCCTTGCTTTGCTTTGGCACCAGTGTGCGCAGTCGAAACCGCAGACTAATATGTCGAACTAAACTGCAGTAGATTGCCCGCCAAAGCGAAACACAGCAACCCAAAGCATGCAAGCAGATAACATGTGAGTAGCCCTATGTCCACCGAGTTTCTTGAGCGGTTGACGCAGATCTAGCGTGTCCATAGAATCGCCTTGTCTTAAATAATCCAAAAAACTCGCCGGAGTAGAGAGTTTTGTGCAAAAGCTTCTCCCTCTGAGAGGCTGAGGCCATAGACTCGAATGCGTGCGGAAGGATCACCCGTGATTGGTAAGGAACTCGGTCATTACCGCGTAGTGGAGAAGATTGGAGAAGGGGGAATGGGCGTCGTCTATCGCGGTCGTGACGATGTCTTGCACCGCGACGTAGCTTTAAAAGTTGTTAAGAAGGACGTTCGTCTTAATTCATCAGCAAGCCAGAATTTGCTCCACGAAGCACGTGCTTCTTCCTCTCTTGCTCATCCCAACATCTGCACTATTTACGAAGTCGGTGAGACCGATGGCGAACTCTACATTGTAATGGAGTTGGTCCAGGGAAAATCTTTGCACGAGCTGTGCAGCGGTGTGGGACTACCCGCCGAGTCAGTTCTGAGATATGGGGTCCAGATTGCCAGCGCACTCGTTCGCGCTCACGACAAAGGTATCGTTCATCGAGATCTAAAAAGTGCAAATATCCTGGTCACCGTTGAAGGACTCGTCAAAGTCCTCGATTTTGGCATCGCCAAACGCATCGCAACTGGAGTATCCGACGGCACTACCTGGGTCTATGAATCAATCGAGGAGAAATCCACGGTAAGCGGTACCTTACCTTATATGGCTCCTGAGGTTTTGCGCGGTGAAGGAGCCGACTTGCGCAGTGATTTGTGGGCTCTCGGTGTTGTCCTTTATGAAGCTGCTTCCGGCCATTTGCCATTTGAAGGACGCACTGCTTTTGAAGTTAGCTCGGGCATCATGCGCGAAATGCCTAAGCCTCTCGGCCCTCCAATGCCACCCGGGCTTTGGACCATCATTCAACGTTGCCTTGCGAAGGAGCCGGCGCAGCGATATCAACGCGCCGGTGAAGTTCAAGCTGCTTTGGAGGCTGTTCAAGCCGCAGGGATAGTTTCCATTGATCCAGGTCTCGATCGCAGTGGACCCACGACCACGTCGTTTCACGGTGTGCAACACGTTCAGGTCAAGAAGCAGGATGTTCTCTTATTGGTTGGAACAACGAAGGGAGCGTTCGTACTTCAGGCAAACGCACAACGCAAGCGTTGGAAAGTCGGTGGTCCTTATTTCCACGGACAAGCTGTCTACGCTATGGTCTATGACGGCCGCGCTGGTAAACATCGCATCTGGGGTTCAACACAAGGCATTTGGGGGACACTACTTCGTTTCAGCGACGATTTCGGAAAGAGCTGGACCAACCCCCAGGAAGCAGCGATTCGATTTCCCAGCGATAGCGGTGTGTCGTTGAAGAACATCTGGCAGATTACGCTCGGACCTGAAGCGGAGCCAACCGTACTGTATTGTGGCGTAGAACCAGCTGCCCTATTTGAGACTCGCGACTCAGGAGAAACATGGACCCTGGTGCGTGGTCTATTTGATCATCCACACCGGCATCGATGGACGCCGGGCAATGGTGGCCTGGCCTTACATACCATTGTGCTTGACCCGACCGACACGGAGCGTATGTATGTGGCAATCTCCGCTGGCGGTGTTTACCGCACAGACGACAGCGGACAAACTTGGACGGCGCAAAATCAGGGCATCCGCGCCACGTTCATGCCCAACAAGTACCCAGAATTCGGACAATGCGTGCACAAGATTGCGATGCATCCGACTCGTCCCGAACGTCTCTATCTGCAAAATCACTGGGGCTTGTATCGCTCCGATGACCATGCGGAAAGCTGGTCGGATGTTGCCAATGGGGTGCCTTCGGATTTTGGTTTTGCTATGGTCGTGCACCCCAAGAAACCCGATTGGGTATATATCGTTCCAGTTGAGTCCGACGAGTTTCGCTGTACTTGTGATGGCCGTTTGCGCATTTACCGAACGCGCAACGCCGGTGCCTCCTGGGAACCGCTCATGCGTGGATTACCACAAAAGGGAGCGCACGAGACTGTCCTGCGAGATGCAATGACGATCGATTCATTTGATCCGGCGGGAATTTTCTTCGGTACACGAAGCGGTAAGGTCTTTAGCTCGATCGATGAGGGCCGAACGTGGCAGAAGATAGCGGAAGGGCTGCCGCCTGTCGTCTGCGTAAGAACTGCAGTCGTCGACGACACGTCGCCCAATTCAACGCAGGTGTCACGTAAATCGTCTGTCTCAGCGACATCATCGAGGCGGAAGTTGCCCCCGACAAAGAAGTCGGGTCGAACAAGAAGGTGATTGTGCCAGTAACTTTTCACATTCCGCGACCGTTGCGCGATTTTACCGCGGGCCACAGTGAAGTCGAGATCGCCAACTCGCCAGACACCGTTACCGAGGCGTTGTCACACCTGTGGATTCTTTACCCAGGCCTTCGAGATCGCGTGGCAACAGAGCAAGGAGAGATTCGCGAACATATCAATATTTTCATCGGGGATGAGGATGTTCGATTCACGGGTGGACTTACAAGTCGCCTTAGTGAGGGAGCTGAGATTTCGATCGTTCCGTCCATCAGCGGTGGCTGACAGAATTCCTGCCTTCATTCTTCTGTTTTCAAGCATTATATTCACGATGGTCCCAATCATCGATTCTCGCCACCACCTTAACCACATCTTTGAAGTGTCAAAACGTTGAAGGTCGCAAAGTCTGCAACCGCCAGGTTGAAATCGTCGCCTAGCAGAGGTTAAATACCTCGATAAATCCCTGACCAACTGCGTTCGCCCAGAGACGTAATGAGCCTGTCTCCCTTGAAGTTAAAGAAGTGGTTTTGCCGGCTCTTATTCCTTAGCTTGCTCCCGTTATCTACTGGAGGGCGGGCCGAGCAATTACCGATTAAGTCGTACACCAGCGCCGACGGACTCCCCCGCGATTACATCAACCGCATAGTTCTCGACTCGCATGGTTTTCTTTGGTTCTGCACTCCTGAAGGGTTATCGCGATTCGACGGTTACAGTTTTGTCAACTACGGATCAGAGCAAGGGTTGCCATCAGGCGCAGTGTGGGACTTGCTCGTCACCCGCGACGGTACCTATTGGATCGCTACCCCCAATGGCGTTTGCCATTTCAATCTATTTGCGGCCACTGAGGCCTCAGCCTCTGATAATGAGCAATCAAACAATCGAGCGTTCGGAATACTGGCGTCGTCACCCAGGTTCGCCTGCTATCGTCCTGAAGGCAAGGAACGAGGGCAAACTGTCTATAAGTTAAAAGAAGATCGGAATGGGAAGCTCTGGGTCGGAACGAATGGCGGACTGTTTCACCTTGAACCGGCCAATGATGGGTGGGTTTTCCGTGCCGCCGAAATCGGAATACCCGCAGTGCCTCCTGACTCTGCAACTATTTCCACAATTCTCGAAGATCGCAGCGGAGCGCTTTGGATTGGCGCTGGTAGTGGTCTTTACCGACGCCAGCCGGATGGTCACGCTGAGCGTTACACAACCGCGGAAGGCCTGCCCGGCAACGACGTGAGAGCACTGCTGGAAGACCGCGATGGGCGAATCTGGGCTGGAACAACTCAAGGCTTATGTGAACTCGTGTCTCAGCCCGAATCTCACAGGCTCGTCGTCTCTCAGATATATACAATCAAAAATGGACTGGCAAATAACTACATCACAGCGTTGCATCAGTTCGAGGGACGAATTTGGATAGGCAGTGATGCTGGTTTGACTGAGTTTGCTCCAGCCACCGGGAATACTCCCGACAGATTTCGAATCTACACAACTGCGCAAGGCCTAACCGACCGAGAGATCGAATCGTTTGGTGAGGATAAAGATGGCAACCTCTGGATTGGCACTGAGAGCAACGGTGCAATGAAGCTGGCCCGCCACGGACTCAATACCTATAGGGAAGCGGATGGACTAAAGGACTCCCGGATTGCGTCGATCATCGAAGACGCATCGGGCGAACTATGTGTCATCAGTAGCCGGTCCGGTAAGTTGTTTATGCATCGTTTCGATGGCACAAAGTTCACTGCGATCACACCAAATCTGCGTGAAGACATTAAGCACAGTTGGGGTTGGAACCAGATTACCTTTCAGGACCGCACGCGGCAGTGGTGGGTGGACACTGCTGAAGGTCTCTACCGCTTTCCGTCGGCAAATGGGGTCGAACAACTCGGCAAGCTGCGACCAGCTGCCCTTTACACGACGAAAGACGGTCTGAGCGGTAATGAGATATTTCGGCTTTATGAAGATCGGGCGGGCGACCTCTGGATCAGCATTGCCGATTCATTGACAGCTAACTTAGCCAGATGGGAACGCGCGACCGGGAAGATCTACCAGTACGGAGGAATTGAAGCGCTGGCTGCACCCAACGCGCCAACTGCCTTTCGGGAGGATAACGACGGCAATCTGTGGATAGGTCTCTACTACGGCGGGCTCGTGCGGTTTCGAGCGGGCCAGTTCACTGGATTTACCGGCGCTGATGGTGTGCCGCCAGGCCTGATTCGTGATCTTTATGTTGATCACAACGGCAAGCTTTGGATTGCCACCGTTGGCGGCGGCGTAACCTGGACAAACAATCCAAGCGCTGAGCGCCCTCGCTTTAGCAGTTACACCACCAGCGAGGGCTTAGCGAGCAATAAGACCACGTGTATAACCGAAGATCAATACGGTCGAATCTACATCGGATCTGTGCACGGCGTCGATCGCCTCGATCCTTTAACGGGCAAGATTAAGCACTACACTGAAGCCGACGGACTGGCGAACAATTTCGTCAATGTCGCTCATCGCGATCGGGGAGGCGCTTTGTGGTTTGGAACGCTCAAAGGACTTTCGCAACTAATGCCTGAAGAAGATCATCCAGTTTCACCTCCTACCATTCTGATCAGCAAAGTGCGGATCGCCGGTGTCGAAGAGGGTCTCTCCAATTTGAGTGATAAGGATGCGCCAAGTCTTGTTCTGGGGCCGGATCGCAATCAGGTGCAGATTGATTTTGTAGGTCTCGGCTTTGGAACCGGTGAAACCCTGCGCTACCAAACCAAGCTCGAGGGGGCAGATAAAGCGTGGACCGAGCCGTCTCTCCAACGCTCGGTCAATTACGCTCAACTTGCGCCCGGCACGTATCGATTCCGGGTGCGAGCTATCAGCAGCGGCGGAACAATGAGTTCTCACACAGCAACTATTTCGTTTCGCATCCTGGCCCCAATTTGGCAACGCTGGTGGTTCATAACACTCGTGGCGTTGATGGTGGCTGCGCTGGCTTACGTCCTTTACAAGTATCGCGTGAACCAGCTACTGCAATTGGAGCGTATGCGCACGCGTATCGCCTCTGACCTGCACGACGATATTGGATCGAATCTATCTTTGATTGCCGGGTTGAGCGAGGTGCTGGGACAGTCAGCGGGGCGGGAGAATTCGCAAATCGCCGATCGGCTTTCCGTCATTGCTAACGCTTCCCGGCAATCCGTCGAATCGATGGGCGAGATCGTTTGGGCCGTGAATCCGAAGCGCGACAACGTAGTCGATCTTGCCCACCGAATGCGACGGTTTGCCAGCGACGTTTTGACCGCTCGCAATATCGAGTTTCACTTCGACGCCCCGAGCCTGAATCAAAACGCAAAACTCGGCGCCGAATCCCGCCGCGAAATCTTTCTGATTTTTAAGGAGGGCATCAACAACATCGCCCGTCATTCAGGATGCAAAACTGTCGCTGCCTTGTTGAAGATCGAGCGCGGCATGATCATCTTGAAACTCAGCGACGATGGCCACGGGTTCGAGGCGGCGAACGTGGAGCAGGGACACGGATTGGACAGCATGCGGCGGCGCGCAGAAAAACTCGATGGGCAATTCGAGTTAACGTCCAGTCTCGGCGCCGGTACGAAGATGACGTTGAGCGTGCCGTTGGGCCGTCACGGTTAAGGGTGACTGTGAGAATTCACAGTGACTAGCGTTTTGTTCCGTCGTAAGCTGACCAAAATTTCGTGCCCTTCGATGATTTACTGGACAGTCCGAAATGCCAACTCAACATGAACCCGCTCCAGCCGTCAAAACACAACCCGTTCGCGTGGCCGTCATCGAAGATCACCGCGAATTCCGCGATTATCTGACAGCTCTCATCAGCGGGACGGATGGCTTTGAATGCACCGGCAGCTTTAGTTCCGTGGAAGAAGCCATTCCCAGAATAGACTCGCGTGTTCCGGAAGTCGTGCTGATCGACATCGGCTTGCCTGGAATGAACGGCATCGAAGGCATTCGGCTTTTGAAAGAGCGACACCCCGATGTCTTGTTCCTGACTCTAACCGTGCATGATGATGACGAGCGTATTTTTGATTCGCTGTGCGCTGGAGCGTCCGGTTATCTGCTGAAAAAAACACAACCCGCACAATTGGTGGCCAGCGTCAAAGAAGCCGCGCAAGGCGGAGCGCCGATGTCTCCAGAAGTTGCCCGCCGCGTCATCAAATTGTTTCGGGAAATTCGTCCGCCCGATCGCGCCGATTACAATCTCACGCCGCACGAGGTTCGCATCCTCAAGCTCCTGGTAGAAGGCCATAACTACAAAACCGCCGCGACAAAGTTGGGTGTGGCCCCGACCACGATCAATTTTCATTTGCAAAATATCTATCAGAAGTTGCAGGTGCATTCGAAGACTGAAGCGGTGGCAAAAGCGCTGCGCAATCGGCTCATCTAAGAAATTATCCTGTGAATCCTCACGGTGACGCCACATCGCACCTCGCCTAACCTCTCTCGCATTCCCCCGCCGAATTCTCGAAAAAATCTGGGAAAAAACGAAATAGGAGAAAGTCATGTCAAAACACCCAGGGAGATACTTTGGAAAGTCAACCCGATCAGAATGGCGGGTATCGGTTTTGATTCCGGCTTCGGACTGGATTCGTGGAACAGATGCGACGCGAAAGGTTTGGCTCAACAACCGTAGGTGGAAACCACGGCTCATGTCATGAAGTCGCTTACGCGACTAGCAAGTAGGAGGTATTTATCCATGAATTTCATCAGGTCGTTTAGTAATTCTTTCATCGTGACTGCAGTAATCCTACTGGGTCTTTACGTTGGCACAGCAAACGCGGCGTCGCCGACGGTGTCAAACATTTATGTTTCGCTGTTGGGCGAGGTCACGCTTCCAAACGGCGATACGGTTTTACTGTCTGGCCGCGTTCACATACTTTCGCGGGTGACCTTTTCCGATGCCTTCGTGCCGACGGTAAACCTTTACGTTAACCTGATCGGAGTTGAGGGAACGAGCGACACTACCGGAAAGCACTATCTCGTGGTCGGGGCGTCCAACGTCGAATGGGTCGGTGTAAGTCCTGGCCCCCCGGACATTCCCGAGCAGACATTCAACTTTAGCCTGGTGGAGACTAACCCAGGCCCGCCGGAGACTAACCCTGGCCCGCCGGACCTGCCGCCTAGTCCGGTACTTCCCGTTTTCCTCCGTGATTTCGTTTTCGCAAAGGAGGCGGGGTCGGAAGGATCGCTGCAGGGCGTTGTGGCAAGTTTTCTATCTGACTGATTTCGAACACTGCGGCCCTGCGAGACGCATGACCCTTTCACTCCAGGTCCCAGTTTGATGGTTTCGTTCGACCCCGATTTGCTCGTTACATTCCTGTGACGATTGCTGTTGGGCGCTAAAACACAACGGTCAACATCATCGAATCCCCCAATTTCCTCGGCGGCTTTAAACGAAAACTCCGGAGGCCTCATGTACGAACTGGGTTCGAAATTGCGCGAGTTGGCCAAACGGCACTTAATGGCGGCAGCTATAACAGTGCCAATAACTCTGGTGTTGGTAACCGTAACGGCAGTCATGAAGTCGGGCAATGCCTTGCAGCCTGAAGTTCCGACTGGACAGACCGTTTCGTCGCACGCCGTCTCAGTTTCTAGCTTGGCTGCGACGGCGACATTTGTCGACATCAACCCAGACGACGCAGGTCCAATCACTGGCCAGCCGGCAGCCAAGATTGATGACTGCCCCGAACCTTGCGCGAGCGGACATACCGGTGGGCGCGTACACAATGTCGCCGCCGTTGCAGGCATTCCAGGCATCGTTCCTACCACCTATTACGCCGCGAGCGAGGTCGGAGGCTTATTCAAGAGCGTGAACGGGGGCGCTTCCTGGTCACACCTTGATGGTTATGTCAACGGCACGCCCTGGGACATTGCGGCTGCGCCGGGTGGACGAGTCTACGCTACAGCGTTCAACGAAGGCCGGAGGGATTTGTCGGCTGTTCTACACGTTTCGACTGACGGTGGCATAACGTGGAGCGGTCGTTTGCCAGCCGCTCCGAGCACTTGTTCAGCAGAACGTTCGAACCAACCATCAGGTTTTGGTATCGCAGTCCGACCCGGAACCCCAGAAGTCCTTGTCGGCACGAACTGCGGCTTGGCCCGGACAACCGATAGTGGCGATCATTGGACGCGCTTCGATCCAACGCTTGGCGATGCAGCCAGCAGTGTGTGGGACGCCGTCGCCTTATCGAGTGGACTAACATACGCGTGCGGAGATGATGGACTGCTCGTGTCGTCCAGTGGTGCGGCAGACACTTGGACAGCACTCGCGCGACCTGCGGCGACCGGCGGGTTCTGTTCGTTGGCGGTTTCGCCCGAGGAATCCAACGTCGTGTTCGTCATGTTCGCGAATCCAATCTCCTACGGCGAGGTGTTTGGTGCTGGGGGTGGAAGGCTGTTCCAGGGGGTTGTGACCTTCGACGCTAACGGTGGCGCCAGCGGCGTCACCTGGGTTGAGCTACCGAATCCTGATGCTTCTATTGGCGGGCCCAAAGCGAGGTTGCCGTTCGTCGTCACCAATGACCGCTCGAGTGGCTACGATGTCTGGGCTGGCATCAGTAATCTCGTGCGCGGCACTTGCGCCACTCCCGCAACCCTTCCGGCACCGTCAACGCCGCGCTGCTCCGCATGGTCTAACACGTACACGGACAAAAACGGCACCCTCCCGCAGAACGCTCACGGCGACTCCGGCGATTTGGTATTTAATCCCTCGCTTTCGATCGATGCCTGTCCCACTTTGTACTCATCAGATGGCGGAATCTACGGCAACATTCGCTCAGATGATCCCACAATGTGTCACGATCCGGACTTCCGCGGCGCGAATGTTGGCCTTCATGCATTCCTTCTATGGGATATGGAGGCAGTTTCGATAGCTGGTGCGGATCCGGAGGCTACGGAGGATATCTATTTTGGGACACAGGACAATGGGCTCTACTACTCCGGCAATGCTGGCGGCGACTCGCCTTCGTGGATTCATGGCATCGGAGCAGACGCCTACGATCTCGCCGCTGACTCAACCCGAATCGTGGTCTCAATGAATGATGGTAACTTGATCGCTGGTGATCGAGGATTCGTGAACATGACGCTGGCGGCGGACCCCGGTACTATCAAGGCCAATCCGCCGCTCGACATTCCCGGTTTCATTGCACGCGCCGGTTCGGGGCGTTTCATGATCGCGATTAACGTCCCGACCTCTTGGTCCGGGACACCTATTCCCGTTGGCGTACGCGACACCACCGACATCGTCAACAACCCTCTCGGATCAGCCCTGGGGTCTTGGCCGGGATCCGCAGCACCTCCCTGCCATATTGAGATTGGAGCGGGAGTAGCCGGACCACAGCCTTACGTGCTTGCCGGTCGCTGCTTTTGGCCCGACAGCGGAGCTCGCACGCCGTTCGCCGGTGCCCAACTGTGGACGTATAAAGAGGTATCGCCGGGCGTCAAGAAGTGGATCCAAATCAGTGTTCCCCCGAAGGTCCCTGGAGGAACGGTCCCACCCGCCGCCGCCGGATTTGGGTTCATCGCCGTCGATCCTGCGAATGCCAACAGGCTTTATGGTTCAGTCGTCCTTGACGGCGATCCACGGATAATGCGGTCAACTGACGGTGGTGCAAGTTGGATCTTTGACGATGAGCTCACAGATCTGATGGGCGGTAGTGGACAGTTCATTCCTTATCCGAGCGTAACTAACGACGGAATCTTTCCGTATTTGCAGCCGCTCATGGTGCGGTTCGATCCAGTGAACCCAAATTTGCTCGTTGCGGGAGGATCATCGTCAGGTGTGTTCTTTTCGAGCGACGCGGGCGGTAGTTGGTCATTGCTAACAGATCCGTTCACTCCTGGCACTTCCGGCATCCCACATCTCCCGCACGTAATGTTCGCCCATTTCGATCACGACAAGCCGGGCTTCGTTCGCATCTACCTCGGAACGGGGCGCGGCATCTGGCGAGTCGAGATTCCCCTTGCGGACGTGCGGATAACGAAGACGGACTTGCCCGATCCGGCCTTTGCTGGCGAGTCGTTAACCTACACCTTCAATATCGTGAACGACGGCCCGTCCGCAGCCTCGGGAGTAACTGTGCGTGATGGCCTCCCGGCGGGTCTCACGTATTCTGCCGGTCCTGGCTTCTGCAGTGTCTCACCAGGCGGAACTTTGACATGCACAATGGGCGCGCTTGCTGCAGGTGCGCAGACGAGTTTCAACATCACCGTTGACATCGCGCCGGATCTTGTTTACCTGAACGGTGGACCAAAGGCGATTACGAATTCAGCGACCGTTTCCGCCAAGGAGCTCGACTTGGACCGCTCAGATAACACCGCGACGCAAAACACAGTGGTGAAGGCGAAGGCCGACGCCGCAGTCGTAAGCTTTGAACCGATGACGCCGCCCCCGGCGGTGGTGATTGGTCAACCCGTCGGCCTGACGTTGCACAAGGTCATCAC
>DASYRR010000012.1:0-16648 GCA_036004125.1 Pyrinomonadaceae bacterium
CGGTTTCATAACGCCGATTCCTTACGTTCTCGCCCGTCGTTATCCGTTACGGAGTGTCGGCATCAAACGCTTTCTTCAAGCGCACCTCTCTGGCGCCCTGTTGTTATGTCTCCTGTGGACTTCTCTCGGGGTATCGATGGCACTCCTTTTGAATCGGAAGCCGGCTTTCGAATCCTTGCCGCGTTACTCCGCCAGTTGGATTTAGCTCAATGGATAAGATTCGTATCGTGGTGGCGGATGATGAACCGCTCGCTCGGCGAGGAATTCGACAGCTGCTAGCGGAACACGCTGATATTACCGTTGTGGCAGAGGCTCGAACTGGGCGAAACTCTGAAGGCATTGCGGGAACTAAAGCCGGACCTGCTGTTTCTTGACGTCCAGATGGCCGAAATGGATGGCTTCGATGTAGTCCGTGAGATTGGGGCGAAGCACATGCCGGCGGTGATCTTCGTGACCGTCTACGATGAATTTGCGGTGCGTGCTTTCGATGCGCAAGCGCTCGACTACCTGGTTAAGCCGCTCGAGATAGCCCGCTTCGCGCAGGCCCTTGATCGCATGCGACAGCAGCTGAGATCAGCGGAGGCCCTTGATGTCTCGCGCAAGCTTGCGGAATTGCTTGCGGCACGTGAACAGGAGCGAGTCAAACAACGAATCGTAGTACCCACTTCGACTGGCGAACTAATTCTTGATGTGGACGAAATCGACTGGATCGAAGCAGATGATTACTATGCCGCCGTTCATGCGCGCGCAGGACGACACCTAATTAGAGAGTCGCTCACGTCACTGGAGCAACGTCTGGATCGCAGTCAGTTTTTGCGGACGCATCGGTCTGCAATAGTTAACGTTGATCGCGTCTGCGAACTACGAAAAGAGGCGGGTGAAGCGTTTCTTATTCTCAGGAATGGGGTACGTATACCCGTAAGCAGAAGGCGTCGCCCCAGGGTAACTAGACTCTTAGATGGTAAGAGGCAGTAGTTGTCTCGGAGATCGAGCTTGGGTACTGACTGTATCCAAGTTGGTGCGTGATACCTACGTGCGCGAAACTCGATACGTCTTCGCTGATTAAGACCGCTTTGCTCAACCAACCATTTGCTGCTCTCTGCCTACCGATAACTGATTAGTAGTTGTCAGGTTCAATTCAGCGCGACAAAATTAGGGTACGAAATACTGCACAAGACTCTGAGTCTTGATTTAGAAACAGAGGTCTACCATGTTCAATAAACTTCGGTCGCATGAGATTTCAAAGATATTGTTGCCGTTAATCTGCGCCATGGCTTTCACGGGAACTGCACACTCGGCCACCGCACAGGTTTGGACCGTGCTGGCAGCTGACGTGAAAGGCGACGGTCGCGATCCATCATCGGTCGATGCGGCACAACTCGCTTTTCGTTACGACAAACAACAAGACGTCTTATGGTTTCGCTTGAGTGTCTATGGCAAGCCGAATGAACAGGCATTTGGGGTCAACATCGCCTTTGATACGGGAGAAAACGATGCGGCTAAGCTTAATTGGTGGGGAACAAATAATGCCTTCCGGTTCGACAAACTTCTAATTGCATGGGTAACGCGTGGGCCAAATGGGTACCAGGGAATGATGGGTGTCGGCGATGCGGCCGTATCAAAAGAGAAGGTGGTAGAAAACTTGCGGCAGAACAATTTGCAGTTGTCGGTCGAGGGAGAAGCGATCGTGATCGGAGTCAAGCGTACCGATGTAACTGACAAATTGAAAATGAAGATGGTTGCAGCCGTCGGTTCAAATCAGGATTGGAACGACGACATTCCCAATGCCGGAGCCGCCATGATCGACCTGTCTCCTGAAGCATCAAAGCAACGGCTGCGCGAGATTGATGTGGGCCGTAACAATCTCATGTTTCCAATGGACTACAAGACTCTGATGGACAATGAGCCGCCCGTTATTAACAAGACTGGATTAGGCAAACAAACACTGATCTTGATTTCGGGTATGTACTCAGGAGCGAAGTCTTTTGCTGGCTTCATCGCTCGAAATCAATCGCAATACAAGTTGTTTCTAGTTACACCACCAGGTCTCAATGGCACCGCACCGCGCGCGATGCCAGCGACCGGCACAAGTTTCAGCGAACAGACCTGGACGCGCCGGCTTGAGCAGGACGTTCTTAATCTAATTCGCCAGCAAAAGCTGACGAAACCTGTAATCGTTGCGGAGCGGCAACCTGCAGCACAAGCGGCGATTGAGCTTGCTATTGATCACCCAGATCAGATTGGTGGCATCATTCTCGTCGGCACCAATCTGGTGCAGTTCTTTCCAGCCCCGACAGATCCGACACGCAAAAGCCCAATCACTTTTCCGGATCGAGTGTCTTCAGTTGATGAGGGTTGGGGAGCGCGATGGTTCAAGTATGTAACACCGGATACCTGGAGGAGCGGTGACCTCCGCCCGCAGCTGCTGAGCACTGACGAATTGAGAGCGCAGACAGCTTGGGAGGAACTGGAATCGGCTCCACTGCAGGTCAAGATTCGCTATTTGTGTGAGTTTTGGGCTTCTGATGTCACAAGACGTTTCGACAAACTCCAGATTCCCGTGTTGGCACTCATACCTGGGTTCGAGGAGAAATTCCTCGCGGATCCGGCGAACAGTTTTGCCAAGACAGCGTTTCTGGATTCGTGGGAAACTCTAGTTCCGAAACATCCGCAGGTTGAACTCGTGAGAATTCCGGACGCCCGAATGCTTGTTCTCGATGATCAGCCGAAAGTGGCAGACGACGCGATCGGCGCGTTCGTCAAAAAGGTAAGCAGGAAAGCAAAAGATTAGTCGACTGAAAGCACAGCGGTCGTTAGCGAGCCGAAACGGATGGCCGGCCATCGGGGGCGATCACAATCTATAGCCAAGTGAACGAAGAGTATGTGGGTCAGTCTTTAGTTTTTGGTCTGGTAACGCGTCGACATCTGTATTTCCTGACTGCACCATCCAACGAGGAAGGATTTCAATATCGTTTAGACGGAGAATTCCTACGCGGGAACATGGTGTCGGACGCTCCAGAAGGCAAGGCCGTCATCAAAGGCACGCTCACAAAATTGAAGTATGGCCAGAAGATAGCCGAGGCGGTGGTCAAGTTTGGTGTGATTTACGATCATTGCTAAAAATCGGCCTGTTCAGTCAGGCTTTTTACTCGGCGGTCACTCTCGTTCTTTACCCTAAAAGTTAGTGGATGTTGATTGGACCGGTCCAAGTCAGGTTCTGACTTTTGAGGCAACCTCGGTCAGCGTCACACCTAGATGTCGCACCGCTGCTGACACTGCTCCTTTTCGTCTTCTGGAAATTGGGATTCGTTTGCCACAATTGAGCACTGCCACCAAACCACCCGAGCGTGTTCGGGTCAACTCTCTCACGCCTTCGAGTCGCACCAATGCCCGGCGGTGCGCACGAACAAAGCCATGTTGACGGACCCGTTCTTCCAGTAAATGGAGTGACTCGCGAAGGAAGTAGCTGCGCGACCCAATCCACAATTGCACATAGTTTCCTGCCGCCTCGATCCAGTCAATATCACCCACATGCAGTATTGTTGTCCCTCGCGCTGTTGTTACGACGATGATCTCCTCGCGGCTCGAAGGTTTCGTAGATCCTAACCTTCGCGACAGTCGGTTCATTGTCGCGGCAAAGCGCACTTCACTGACCGGCTTGACCAAATAGTCGAGCGCTTCAGCTTCGAAGGCGCGAATCGCAAATTGATTAAACGCGGTAAGAAAGACTACGGCGGGCATCCGCTCTGCTGTCCGACGTTGGATAACCTCAAACCCATCGATGCCCGGCATCTGAATATCGAGAAAGATTACATCTGGTGACAATATGTCGAGCGCACCAAGAACTTCTGCACCGTTTCGACACTCACCGACAACGACAAAATCCGGGAATGCAGCTAACAGTTGCCGCACTCCTCGCCTCGCAGCTGGTTCATCATCCGCGATCAGGATTTTCCACTTAACTGGTTTCATCGTCTGACTCGCGCATCTCGCGATACGGAACTCTCAAAGTGGCAATTGTACCTCCGCCTGTGCGTAAGGCGACTGCAAGCGAGGCGCGCTCGCCGTACAACGCGCGCAGTCGCTCACGCGTGTTTTCAAGGCCATGACCTTTTGGTAAGACAATGTTCGGATCGATTCCCACCCCGTCGTCTGCGACGGAGATTTCGAGAGTCTCCCCGTCTAGATCTGCGGCGATCACTAACTGACCAGCATCCGGGTGTTTCGCGATGCCGTGACGAATCGCATTCTCAACCAATTGCTGGAGCGCAAAGATCGGTATCGCCGCGGATAGAAGTGCGTCGTCTATTCTAAATTCAGGTCGCAGTCGATCTGAAAAACGTGCATGTTCGATATCGACGTACTGACGAACAAGTTCGAGTTCCTCGCCGAGGGTGACTTCATTCGCCTGTTGGTTACTAAGCGTAGTCCGCAGCACGTCGCTCAACTGTTCGATAATGCGGACTGCTGCCTGCCGGTCATTATCACGCACCAGCACGGCGATAGTGTTGAGTGTGTTGAAGAGAAAGTGTGGGTTGACCTGCGCTTGCAACGCTGCGAAGCGAGCGCTCGTGAGTTGTTCAGAGAGCAGAGCTAACTGTACGTCACGCTCTCGCGCCTCGATGAAGTAACGGATCGCATGTTCTGTCCCAACCATGCAAAGGTATACTGCGAATCCGAATGGCAGAGTGATAAAGATCCAACTGAGCCATTCGACGCCGAGCTGGCGAAGAAACGAGTTAAGTCCCCCTTGCATCGCTTTGTACATGATATCCGGCGCGAACAGTCGTATTAGTGCCACACGCAACACTTGTCCACATGTGGCCCAGGCAACGCAGAACAACAACGAGAATCCGAGATGCAAAAATGAACGCCTCAGCAAGTAAGGGCGCGCCAATGGCCATCTTTTTGAAACTGCGAACACTCCAGGAGTGAGAAACGCGTAGAGAAACCAATCGCCACTCGCAAACAAGAGTTCGCGTGCCGTCGCAGGTTCCCAACCCTGAAGACGGGCCTGCGCTATTCGATTTATGGCGGCGAACGTGGCCGGAAGGATCCAGGCGGCCGAGACGATCATCCATGGTCGCAGTCGTTTTGGGAGTGGCACGTGGCCCACAGTATCGCGGTCCATATATCGCGAGCAACATCGGCGTGTGCACGATGACCGCTCACGTCGCCAGAAGTGCCGCTCACGTATTGATTATTGAACCATTAGGCGTGGTCTACGTAGGATGCGTCCGCCTTTTCTAAGCGACATTGGCAACAGGCGAGTGTCAGCTAATATATAGTTCGGCCTAAAACGACGGAGGAGAAGTGTTATGCCGAGTTACCCTTCCTCGAATCCGGCGCAGTTCATCCAAGGGGCACCGGTGTTGCACGTGCCCGATGTTCAAGCTGCTGTCGGCTACTACCGAGACGTCTTAGGATTTGTCTCTGATTTTGGAAACGATGAATACGCAGTGGTGTGGCGAGACAACTCAGCGATCCATTTCCTAAAAAGTGATGCGATTCCGAGCGGTGTGCACTTGTTTCAGTGGGTTCGCGACGTGGATTCCCTCTACGAAGAGGTTCGGAAGCGTGGCGCGGAGGTCACGGTCCAGCCAACCGACAGGTCCTACGGTGTGCGCGACTTCAACGTTCGAGATCCAAACGGCGTCTCGATCGTCTTCGGTCAGGACATTGAAGCCGAACAAGCTGCAGCGGTAGGCGTAAACGACTGAGGGGTCCACATGACACAAGCAGAGATTACCGGCATCTCACCGTTTTTTATTGTGAGCCACGTACCGTCATCGCTTGCGTTTTACCGAGACCGGCTTGGATTTGAGATCACCTTCCAAGGACCTGAGCCTGACGACATCTTCTTCGGCATCGTTCGCAGAGGCGGTGCGCAGATCCTAATGAAAGCCATTGGCGTGGCTCCAGTGCCGAACTACACGCGAGACATCAAGAAAGGGATTGCTCGTTGGGATGCATTCGTTAGCGTTCCGGATCCTGACGCATTGGCGGCCGAATTTGCTTCGCGCAATGTCGAGTTTTTCGAGCCACTGAAAGACACTCATGATGGTTTGCGTGGTTTCGAGGTCAAGGACGCCGACGGTTATCTCTTATTTTTCGGTCGTACTTTGCGATGAGCGTTGGTCCATATTGGGCGCATGAGCGTTTTCTGCGTCGGATCGGGGCGCCTCCTTGGAGTGTCCCGACAAATCGGCATTACCGCTTTGGTAAAGCGATACTTCGAATTCAAGGCGCTCCAGGAAGCACAATGACAGCATGTTTATCTCAGTCTAAGAAGGGAAGCGAGATGCTTGAGTCTCGCTGTACCAAAGCGGTAATCCCGATTTGTCGGGACAGCCCAAGGAGGCACCAGTGACCAACGAAGCCCCAGGTGTTGTTCGCATTAATTCCATCGACGTGTTGCGTGGAGTTGTCATGATGCTGATGGCCATCGACCACGTGCGTGTCTATTCGGGAATTCCTGCAGGCGGTCCGACCCTGGGCATCTTTTTCACACGTTGGATCACTCATTTCTGTGCCCCAGCCTTTGTCTTTTTCGCGGGGACCTCCGCGTTTCTGCTGGGAAGAAAACTTAACGACAAGCGTGCCCTCGCGCGGTACCTGGTCACACGCGGATTTCTTCTCGTCGTGCTGGAACTGACGCTGATTCGCTTTTCATGGACATTCAATTTCAATTACCGGAACTGGATCCTTGCGGGAGTGATCTGGATGCTGGGCTGGTGCCTGGTTCTACTCGCTGCATTGATCTGGCTACCGACGTGGGCAATCGCAACGTTTGGACTGCTCATGATCGTCTTCCAGCAAGTCTTCGGTCTCGTGCCACGTCTGTTACCTGGTTCCGTTGCTTGGATCTGGGAGTTTATTTACACAGCTGGATTAGAGACTCCTCAGCCAATCAATATCTTGTACGTGCTTGTCCCCTGGATCGGAGTGATGGCGGTTGGCTATGCGTTCGGTGCCATTATGATTCGTAATCCAGAGGATAGGCGACGGTTGTGTCTGAGGATAGGCTTAGCAGCGACGGCGCTGTTTCTAGTGGGCGGCGTCGTGACGACGCTATTCGGTGGCGGATCTGGAAACGCGCCTCCGTTTGTCATTCGCTTGTTGAATCAGCAGAAGTATCCGCCCTCGCAGCTGTTTCTGTTGATGACTCTTGGTCCGACCATTGCGCTGTTGCCGTTAGCCGAAGGCGCACGAGGCTGGTTAGGTCGCGTCTTGACGACGTTTGGCCGGGTGCCACTCTTTTACTATCTGCTACACATCCCGCTGATTCACATTCTGTCTCTTGTGGTCTGGTATCTTCGTGAAGGCAGTATCAATTCGGAATACTTCGCAACCGCACCGTACGTGTCAGTGCCGCCGGAACAACGATGGGGACTTTGGTTGCTTTACCTTGTGTTCTTTGTCGTGATCGCCTTGCTCTATTTTCCATGTCGTCGATTTGCCGACTTGAAGGCGCGCAGTCAGGCGCGTTGGCTTCGTTATATCTGAGCTTGCGGTTCATGTGCGTGCAATATCAGTCTCACGCCTTACTTACCTGCTTACCTCCGGTAGTTTTACAACGAAGCCTTGTCTGGTAATCGAGTTCACGCACGTCGTATCAGTATGCGTGCATCTTGGATGCATTGTCACATGGAACGCCGGAGAAAAAACCTGGGATTGTCCGTGTCATGGTTCCCGGTTCGATGCTTTGGGGGTCGTTATAAATGGAGCTGCTAACAAAGATCTGCCGCCTGAAGATCTCAGTTAACCCGTGTGCAGCGCTGTTTGACGATTTTGGGATGAGGAATGGAACCTCTTCCATTCCTCAACTCCGGTTGTTTGTTTTTGCTTGAGTTGACTAAGAAATCTTAATCGCTATGGCGGTCAGGGAATTTCCTTCGCCTTTACTTGCAACTACCACCACAGCATCGTCTGCTTTGATGTCAGCGGCGGTTGCGGCCTTTCCAGCCTTCGTGATCTTCGTCTTGCCATCGATCGCAACGGTCTGTTCGGCCTTTTGATCGTCAACGACTGTCACCGTCGTTTCAGTAACAGCCGAAACCTTGCCGTTAATTGTTACTGTTTCGGCTTTTTGCTTAGCGGGCTCTTTCGCGGGTGGATCCTGTGCAGTTGTTATCTTTCCAAGTGCAGTTGGGACGACAAAACATGCGATAGCGATCAGTCCTAGAATGAGCTTCAACATCGTGGAGCTTTTCTGCATTTCAACTTTTCCTTCCTTGTTCAAAAAATGAGACCATCCAGGTAATCGGGTGATGGACGATTTTCGTTGATCGCATCTTAGCCGCTCAGGCACTCGAACCGATTGCCTCGTACTTGCTTTCGCCTTGCAATCATGTGCGCTCGTTCCAGAAGTATAGAAAACAAGTTATGGCTCGTGATTCCACAATTTGATTGATTTCAGCAAGGAATCCCACTTGTGACCGCTGTTCTTAAATCAAAGTCTTGCTGGATGATTGTTTGTTTATTACGTGAGACGAATAGTTTAGTGGTATCCAGATTGTGGTGGGCATGCGAACCGGATCTTCCAGGCGCAGTAAATTCGTAAACGCCCAATTCACGTCCGAAAGCGTCCAGAGTTTTCCGCGGATTCGTGTATCTTTGGGGTCGATGGCAACGGATCCAAATCATCAGATTTATTTGCAAGCACGCTTGACACGCGATCCTCGCTTTGATGGACGCTTCTTTGTCGGTGTGAAGAGCACGCGGATCTATTGTCGACCAACGTGCCCGGTGCGCACGGTTAAGGAAGACAACGTGCGGTACTTTACGACCGCAGCCGCGGCCGCCGAAGCCGGTTTCAGGCCATGCTTACGCTGTCGACCTGAGTCTGCGCCGGGAACACCTGCGTGGTTTGGATCCTCAACAACCGTCTCGCGTGCATTGCGTATCATCGGAGACACTGCTATCGAAAATGAAGGTGTGGAACGTCTGTCTGAACGGCTGGGTATTGGCAGCAGACAGTTGCGAAGATTGTTCATGCAGCATCTCGGAGCCAGTCCGTTGGCAGTTGTGAAAACTCGCAGGCTGCACTTTGCGAAAAAACTCATCGACGAAACCAACCTGCCGATGAGCCAGATTGCTCTGGTGTCAGGATTCGGCAGTGTGCGTCGCTTCAATGCCGCATTCCGACAAACATACAATAGAACTCCAAGCCAGATACGACGGTTCGGCCACCTCGCAGCGCCACGGACCGAGAACGAATATCTTTTTCGTTTGAACTATCGTCCTCCCTTCAATTGGCCGTCTCTTTTATCGTTTATTGGACAACGCGCAATTCCAGGTGTCGAAGCAGTTGAGTCGGGTTGTTATCAACGACTCATCTCTCTGCACGGACATACCGGACGACTCTGCGTGTCCCTTCAAAGCCCTGGCTCAGCACTGCAAGTTAGTATTTCCTTTCCTGAACCACGTTGGTTGTTTCTGATTGTCGAACGTGTACGGCGCATGTTCGACCTCGCTGCAGACCCGCTTGAAATCGCCGCTCGACTTGGTGGCGATCCACTCCTGGCAAAGCGAATTGAGCTTCTGCCCGGACTGCGTGTGCCAGGGTGCTGGGATGGTTTTGAGTTAGCGATTCGAGCAATCCTGGGACAACAGGTCTCGGTGAAAGGGGCGTCTACTCTTGCTGGTCGGCTGGTTCAGCAGTTCGGCACGCCGATGATGATGAACTCGGTGTTAACTCATCTGTGCCCAAGTCCAGAAGTCCTCGCTGAAGCAGACATCGCTCGTATCGGTATACCTGAGAAGCGTGCCGAAACAATTCGCGCGTTGTCTCGAGCGGTAAGTGCCGGCCGAATCGTCTTTGACTCCATCGGCAATCTCGATGAATTTCGAACGTGTGTCCGAGAGATCCCAGGAATTGGCGAGTGGACTGCGCAGTACATCATGATGCGCGCTTTTTGTGATCCGGATGCGTTTCCAGCTTCTGATTTAGGTTTACTTCGAGGTGCTTCGTTAGAGCACCCGAGTGAATTGCTGGAACGAGCCGAGGCGTGGCGACCGTGGCGTGCTTACGCGGCAATGTATCTGTGGCAAGGAACCTCAGTGGAAAATTCCAAAATAGAATCCAGGACAACGGGAATGGTGGTTAGAGAGGTGGCGGCTGGAGTACCTGTGTGACCAAGCTGAAGACGCTCAGTGTGTCCGATATGCTTTAGCTTGTCGTTGCGTCACTCAAGAAGGTCGTTGGCCCACACTACGACAAGCTGAAGCATATCGACATTGAGGCGCGGGCTCTGCCCGCCGCACCGGTTTCGTTGAAAGGTTTGCGCTGTGTCCTTCATGCGGGCTCCGACCTTCGAGTTGGAGACCTCTGGGTAAAGCTCGCACCGGACAGCGAATCAAATCAGCGGACCATGCGGCGGGTCAGAGCCCGCGCCTCACATTCCCTGCGAAGAAATGTATCCCAGATCGTTAAGTCAAACAAATTGGTAACCAAAAAAGTCAAAATCAATGTGTGCGAACGGAAAGCATTA
Organism: Pyrinomonadaceae bacterium; assembly: GCA_036004125.1. Lineage (GTDB taxonomy): Bacteria > Acidobacteriota > Blastocatellia > Pyrinomonadales > Pyrinomonadaceae > PSRF01. The sequence continues at coordinate 10,494 of DASYRR010000012.1, forward strand.
AAGAGACGAGGCGCGTGACCCACAGGGACTTAACGGTTTCATTATGCTTTGTCATATTGGTGTTGCGCCTGCTCGCACGGATAAGTTCTACAAACGTCTTAACGAGTTGATCGCGTTTCTTAAGTCGAAGAAATACCAACTTCTCAGAATCGATCACCTACTCAAGGCATAGGCTCCGGCTTTGCACCTCTCATAATTCCAAACGTTCACGAGTTATTGCCCCTCCGACCTTACTCAGTCGAGTGCGTGGAAATCCATGTCATTGCGAACAATCACGCACATCGAGACACCTAGTAACAATTGGAGTCCTTAGAACGCCCGCGAAACTGCGGCTCCTAAATGGCATAAGGCATGCACTGTTGACTCTGTTAGATCTATGGAAGGAGGCCATCTTATGAAGATCCTACTAGCGGTTGACGGTTCAGAGTGCAGCGATAGCGCGGTTTCAGAGGTTGCAGCCAGACCATGGCCTGAAGGCTCACAAATCAAGGTTCTGAGTGCGTTCGAAATGCCATTACCTGCTACACCAGACGGTTGGGCATTACCAGCAAACTACTTTGAAGAACTGGATACTGTCGTTCGCAAACAAGCCGAATCGATCGTCAAGCGCGCTGTCGAGATTCTCAAGAACAAACTTGCAGAGAACATTGTCATTGAAGGTGATTGTCTTCCGGGCTCACCTCGGGCTGTGATCCTCGATGAGGCTAAGAGCTGGGGCGCAGATCTAATTGTTGTCGGGTCGCATGGCTATCGGGCGTGGGAACGATTTCTTCTCGGATCGGTGTCTCAATCGGTAGTTTCGCACGCGAAGTGTTCTGTCGAGGTTGTTCGTTGTTGCAATAAACCAGCTATCGCCCCAACCACAATCAGAGAAGAGGTTTTATCGCATGGCTAAAGTACTGATCCTTGGCGGCGGATTCGCTGGAGTCGTAGCCGCGCAACAACTGGCGCGAGAACTGGGTGATGAGCATCAGATTACTCTTGTGTCACGCAGTCGAAAATTCATTTTCTACCCCGCCCTGGTCAGGTTGGCCTTCGGGAAGTGCGAACTGTCGGATGTCTCATTTGATCTGCGTAGGAGCATGCTGAATCGGCGAGTTAACTTCGTTGAAGGCGAAGTTGCTCGCATATTTCCTGATGAGCAGAAAGTGATCATTGCTCATGGGGAAGTTGAAGGCCACCTTACCTACGATTACTTAATCTTCGCGCTGGGTCGCCGGCTCGCCACCGAAAGAATTACCGGCTTCTACGAACACGCTCATCATCTGTTGTCTGTAGAGAAGGCGCTAAAGTTTGGTAAGGCAGTCACCAGTTTTGCCGGCGGGCGGATTGTTATCGGTGAATGTCCAGGAGCGCGAATGCCCGTTCCCGTTTATGAGACGGCGTTTGCCCTGTCGCAGCTGCTGCACGATCGCGATCCACACGAGCCTTATCACATAACAGTCGTAAGTCCAGATCCTCCCGGCAAGCAACTGGACGACAGCAATGTCAGTAACGCGATTGTTTCAACGCTCAATGCTCGAGGCATTGAGTTTTTGGCAGACTTTCCGATTGATCGGGTGACCGCAGCAGCCGCGACGACCAGTAACGGTCATGGCATTAACTTTGACCTGTTGATGCTCGTTCCGCCGTTCGCGGGCGCACCTGCAGCCTCACGCTTAGGAATTACGAATGCCGAGTCGTTCATAAATGTCGACTCAACCATGCGCGTTAACGGACTCGATCGGGTTTATGCAGCGGGTGACTGCGTAAACTTTAGCGGCCCCAAATTGGGGCACATGGCGGTTCGTCAGGCTGAAGTTGCGGCAGTCAACCTCATTGCGGAACTCAACGGATACCAACCGACATCTCATTACATTCACGAGGTAAAGGTCGTCATTGATGCGAGCGGCAGTGACAGCCTTTACATTCACAAAGATCTCTGGACGGACGAGCCGGCAAGTTTTCACCAGGGCCGATTCTGGACGTGGGCGAAGCTCGCACAAGAGAAGTACTGGGAAACCGTTCATTCGTAGTGCTGCTACTCGTTCGTGTCTTGGGGGTCTGGGAGCAAGAGAAATGAAAGCAAATGTATTTCATGGGAAGAATCAAATTAGAGTTGAAGAGGTGGAGGAACCTCGCGCCGGGTTTGGTGAAGCTGTCATTCGTGTGACGCTGACAACGATTTGCGGAACCGATTTGCACATCCTCCGTGGCGAATATCCCGTAGCAACAGGGTTAATTATCGGTCATGAACCGGTCGGTGTGATTGAGGAACTTGGTCCAGATGTCGTTGGGTTTGAGATTGGCGATCGCGTCTTGGTGGGTGCGATCACTCCTTGCGGCCAATGTCGCGGCTGCTTGTCTGGGCATGCAGCTCAGTGTGGACATGGCGAGGGTTATCAAGCACTGGGAGGCTGGCGTTTTGGAAATACGATCAACGGTGCGCAAGCTGAGTACCTAAGAGTTCCGCACGCTCAGGCGAATCTCGCCAGGATTCCAGCGGATTTGACGGATGAACAAGTTGTACTTCTTGCTGACATCGCGTCGACAGGGTTTGGTGGTGCTGAGTCGGCGGACATCAAGATCGGAGATTCTGTGGTTGTTTTTGCCCAGGGTCCGATTGGTTTATGTGCGACCGCAGGGGCAAAACTTCGAGGTGCCTCATTAATCATTGGCGTCGATGGCGATGAGAATAGGTTAGCGATGTCTCGGCGGATGGGTGCTGACGTCACGTTGGACTATCGCGCGAATGATGTTGTAGCCGAAGTTAAAAGTTTAACTGGTGGAGGAGCCGACGTGGCAATTGAGGCGTTAGGCACTCAACAGACATTTGAGAGTGCTTTGCGTTGCTTGCGACCAGCTGGGACGCTTTCAAGTCTTGGCGTCTACTCGGGAAAACTTCAGATACCGTATGAAGCGTTTGCGGCTGGCATCGGCGATCATCGAATCATCACTACGCTCTGTCCGGGAGGTAAAGAGCGCATGCGTCGCTTAATGGAAGTGGTTCGTAGTGGGCGTGTCGATTTGACGCCACTCTTGACCCACACATTTTCATTGGACCGTATCAGTGATGCTTACGATCTGTTCAGTGAGCGCTTGGACGGTGTGCTAAAAGTTGCGATCAGGCCTTGATGTGGGCCACAAGACACCACCGGCTTCAGAGACTGTGTCCAAAACTCGGATTACCGTTAGGTTTTTGTTGGTGTGATTTCGTGGATCGTACGTTTTTTGTTAAAGAGCAGCGTGATCCACGAAATCACACGAACTTACACGAACAAGAAACTGACGCGAATCCGAGTTTTGACACAGTCTCTTCAGCCGGTGGTGTCTTATTCATAAGTGACATTTCCAAGACTCCTTCGTAGAATTCGTTCACTGATACTTTTCATCTCGGAGCATATGTGAACGAAGGCAACCTACCCGTAACGATCCAACAAATCGCTGATAGGACCCAGGCCAAACTAACCGGCGACAGTACAACCACCATCACAGACGTTACACATGATTCGCGGAAAGCTGTTACTGGAAGTCTATTTGCAGCCGTTCGCGGCGCCCTCTTTGACGCACACAAATTTGTCCCTCAAGTGATGTCCCAGGATGCGGCCGGAGTGATTTCCGAATCACCAAGGCCCGAGAACTTCGTGGGTTCCTGGCTTCAAGTCGAGAACATCCGTCGCGCCATGGCTGTTGCTGCGGCTGAAGTTCAGCATCACCCGTCTCGTGAGTTGCAATTAGTCGGCATCACCGGAACCAATGGCAAAACCACAACGGCCTATCTGGTCGCGTCCATTCCTGAACAAGCAGGCGAGCCAGTTGCCATGACGGGAACTGTTGAGTATCGGCTTGGTAAACAACGAATGAAGGCCGATCGGACCACACCGGAAGCTCCAGACATGCAGCGTATGTTGCGCCAAGCTGTAGGGATTGGTTGTCGCACTGCTGTGATGGAGTGTTCTTCCCAAGCGATGGACTTTCATCGTTGCGATGAACTTGAATACGCCGTTGCCGTGTTCAGTAATCTCACCCGCGATCACCTCGATTATCACAAGACGATGGAGAACTATTGGTACGCCAAGCAGCGATTGTTCGACGGTCGTTTGGGGACGCGTCCGAAGACTTCGGTGATTAATGTTGACGATCCATACGGGATCGAATTAGCTGGCAAGTTGGCAAAAGACGGTTTGCAGGTGGTTAGTTACGCTGTCAATGCGGAAGCAGATGTGACCGCACGCGATCCAGAGTTCTCGTTGAACGGAATGGCATTCAAACTCTCGACGCCCGAAGGCGAAAATGATTTTCATTCGCCGCTGGTTGGTCCGCCGCACATTTACAACACGCTTGCCGCAGTAGCGAGTGGATTAGCGCTGGGTTATTCGTTAGACATTGTGACTAGCGCGCTAGAGAAATGTACGGGAGCACCTGGACGTTTCGAACGAGTAAGCCACGCCGGCGACTTTTCTGTGGTGGTGGACTATGCACATAGTGACGACGCTTTGTTGAATGTCTTGAAAACGGCGAGGCAAGTTGTCCGTGGCAAGATCATCACCGTGTTTGGTTGCGGCGGCGATCGGGATCGTTCGAAACGTGCGCCAATGGGTGAGGCGGCGGGAAGTTTGAGCGACGTCGTGATACTCACTTCCGACAATCCGCGAACTGAGGATCCGGAACAGATTCTTTGCGACGCCGAAGAGGGAATTCAGAAAACAGGGAAGCCGTATCGGAAGATCGCCGACCGTACGGAAGCGATTAACCAGGCAATCGCAGAAGCGCGCAGCGGAGATTTGGTTCTGATAGCAGGAAAGGGACACGAGGACTATCAGATCGTTGGTCGCGAGACTTTCCACTTTGACGACAAGGAAGTTGCGAGAGAGGCGTTGGCGCGGATGTCCGATATGCTTTAGCTTGTCGTTGGCTCCAACACCAAGGCGAGATGGCGAGTTTGGGACGACGACGACAAGCTGAAACATATCGGCCATACTGCGTGCAGACGCTTCGTTCTTGGTTCTGTACTCTGCATTCGCCATCTCGAAGAATAATCTTCATTTTGACTTTCCACACAAACTTTCATATTGGACACCTGCTGAAATGCGCTGTTGGAGAGACCGCCAAAATACTGTTCGTTGCCATCCTGTTTTTATTTGTAACGTCATGTCGGCAAGTACCTCGTAGTGTTCATGCCGAACCGTCTGCTGGCGAGCAGCCTGTTTCTGTGAACGAGAAATACGGTCCGCCGAGAGTTGTAGGCACCATCAAGAATCTGTCTGTCGATGAAAGTAGCGGTTTAGTCGCCTCGCGCTCAACACCTGGCGTTTACTGGACGCACAATGATGACGGCGGCCCCTTGCTCTATGCACTCGGCAGTCACGGTGAATCACTTGGTGTTTGGCGCGTAACTGGTGCTGAAGCATTCGACTGGGAGGACATTTCAATTGGTCCCGGACCGGATCACACAAAGACCTATCTGTACATCGGCGATATTGGGGACAACAGTTCAGCTCGCGGAGAAGTTGTTGTTTATCGGGTACCTGAGCCGAAGCCAGATCCATCCAACATATCGTCGAAGGCTAAACCGCAAATCTCCGAGCGGGCCGAAGCTATTAGGCTGCGCTACCCGGATGGCAAGCACGACGCAGAAGCACTGTTGGTGCATCCCGTGAGCGGCGATCTCTATATTGTTACGAAGGTCGCGCTTGAGAATCCCACAGTCTATAAAGCTGAGGCGCCTTTGAATGCGGGCAAAGTCATTACGATGAAGAGGGTTGGACAGTTAGCCGTGCCGAGTCTTTTCGGTGGCATTATTACGGGAGGCAGTCTGTCTCCTGATGGAAAGCGGGTTGCTCTTTGCGATTATTTTCAAGGTTACGAAATAGTTTTACCTGCAAACAGTAATAACTTCGACGACATCTGGAAGCAACGATTGGTTAGTTTCAACTTTGGCAAACGAAATCAAGGAGAGGCTATCGCGTATCGACTTGATGGGCGGGCGCTACTCGGTACGAGTGAAGGTCCTGGATCGCTAATGATTGAGGTGTCGATAGAGTTACTACCTCACTAGAACTAACTAGGACATCTGCTCCGGGTTGAGCGCCTCCTTGGAGTGCGGGGACTTGTCACCGCTTTGGTACAGCGAATCTCAGCATCTACAACGCCCTGTACCAAAGCGGTGACAAGTC
>DASYRR010000013.1:0-45401 GCA_036004125.1 Pyrinomonadaceae bacterium
TAGTCGGCATACAACTGGTTATTGCCAAGGTTTGGATCCCCCAGTATGAAAAGACCAAGCTCAGCATCCCTTGTTCTGCTCACCTTAATGTGGATGTCCTTCGCATCCGCTCAAACAACGACCACCGGAGTGATAGAAGGCATTGTAATTGACAGTAATGCGGCTGTGGTACCAGATGTCAAAGTCGTTGTTACCAGCCCAAACTTGATTCGTACTCAATCAGCTACAACCGACAATGAAGGTCGATATCGCATACAAAATCTTCCTCCGGGCAGGTATGTCGTCACAGTAGAGGCCACGCTCGGCTTCGCGCGGTTCAAGACAGATGTGGATGTGCGTCTCTCTCAAAAACATCTTCCGTGCCAATTCAGCTTCAGCCAGCAGAAACAACCGCCACGGTCACGGTCAGCAGTCCATCTACCGCACTCGATATCACAAGCAACACCAGTGGGACGAACGTCTCAACCGAACAGTTTTCGAACTTCATTACGCAACGAACGGTTCAATCGATTTACACAATCGCGCCAAGCGCCGCTCGTTCGGGTCTGCGCGACGTTTCTGGTCGGGACCGCGATCCTTCAGTGGCCGGCTCATCCGGGCTCGAGAACCTTTACATATTGGATGGTGTAAACACGACTGACCCGTCGTTTGGAGGCTCAGGTGCTAACCTGCCATTCGAGTTTGTCCAGGAGGTGGAGATCAAGACCGGCGCTTATGGCGCTGAGTATGGTTTGTCGACCGGCGGCATCTTCAACGTTCTTACCAAGAGCGGAGGAAACGACCTACACGGCGATGTGTTTGCTTACTTCACCACCAAAGGACTGGTTCGCGGCACCAAGCACTTTCCGTTCACCGGTTCTGCTCCAAATGGTTTCTCGGAGATTGACGCTGGCTTCGATCTTGGCGGCGCATTTAAGAAAGACAAGCTTTGGTTTTTTGGGGCCTTCAATCCACAGCGGCGCGAGAACTCTTACCTTACGCAGACACTCCGCCAGCCGTCCAGCAATAAGGTTACGACGCCCTTCTACGCCGGTAAGCTGACCTACGCGATCAACCAACGCCACGTGCTGACGTTCTCAACGTTCGGTGATTTTACGAAAATCACGGGCTTTCGTGTCGCCATCAATGGCAATGTCCAGGCGCTCGGCGGGGCTTTGTCCGGCTTTGGTGCTGATCCTGATTCATTCTTAGCTATGGGTGAGTTGGGAGGCGATAACTATGCGGTGCGACTGAACTCCAGCATTACGCCAAATTGGATCGGTGAGTTTGCATTCGGTGCTCACCGTCAGCGCAACAATCTGCATCCCTCAACAGACATATCGCAGGTCGTAGCTGTGACAGACAATTTTGCCATCGTGCGCAATGGCGCCGTCCTTCCTGTGATCGACACCAATGTTGACTTTGGTGGACCGACTGGCTTTCTTGCTTTTGTTGACGGACGTGGCGGTTCGCTGGAACGTGGTTTTATTCGTCAGGGTTTTCATTTACGCGTGACGGATCAGAATCGCGAACGGTATGAAGCGCAAGCAAGACTGCAGAATATCTTTAAGCGGCATACGGTGAAGTATGGTTTCGAGTTTAATCAAAACAGAATAAGGCTTGATTCCGGACTCACAGGGCCAACGCGAGATTTCGGAGCAGGCGTCGTTTACCAAGGGTTCAACGTAACGAATAGATTCGGGGTGTGCACCGTTCAAGCGGCAACAATTGTGTGCCCAGCCGCGGCCTTAACGAGTCGAGTGAACGCATTGATTACCGCTGGTCAGGCGCCTGTGGGAATTTCGAGCGTAGCCACAAATACAGGACTGACAGCTGCTCAGCTGGGCACCAACCCGTTTCTGATTCGGTCGACCACCGGGATCACCACGTTCCTCGACAGCACGGGAGGCGAATTCATAACCACCAACGTCGAGAGTCTCTATGGTCAGGACGATTTTCGACTGACTAGGAACTTCCAGTTGAATGTTGGGCTGCGATGGGACTTTCAGCAGCTGAAAGACGGCAGCTCAACTTATCTAAAGCTAAACAGCTTCAAGAACAACCTTCAACCGCGTCTTGGTCTAATCTGGGACTTCACAGGAAGGGGCAGCGGCAAGCTGTTTGTAAACTATGCACGCTTTCTCGAGGCGCCTATTCCGACCATGTTCCTGTTTACTGCCGGCGGCATCGCCTTAAGTTCAAGTGCCAACGTCAATAGGTTGAATGCACCCGCAGGTTCCACCATCACAAGCGACTTCGGGAGTTGTTGTCCAGCGACGCCGCCTGATTCTGATCTAAAGCCGCAAACGGTAAATGAAACGGCGGCGGGGGCAGAGTACGAAGTATTGAATGACCTTACGCTCGGCCTCCGTGGTGTCTATCGTGCTCAGGGCTCGGTCATGGAAGACGGCTCCTTCGACGAAGGGATTACATTCTTCCTATTCAATCCAGGTGAAAGCGCAACTGAGCGCACGGCGTGCAACCCAATTCGGTTGCTTTGGACGCGCTCGTCGCTATTACCGCGCCGTTGAGTTTACGGCCACTAAACGCTTCAAAAAGAATTACCAGTTCATCGCTTCTTACGTGTATTCAAGTCTCACTGGTAACTACGAAGGCTTCTACCGTAGTGAAACCGACCAAGGTCTCGCTAATCTATCCCCTTTGTTCGACATTCAAAGTTTGTTGGCAAACAGGAACGGCCGTCTGCCGAACGACCGCCCACATCAGCTGAAGTTTGACGGCAGCTATAGAACGCCGTGGAAGCTGCTATTGACTGGTTCGTTTCGGGCCCAGTCGGGAATACCGTTCAACGCCTTGATTCCCCACCCGGTGTACGGTAACAACGAAGGGTTCCAAGTGCCGCGCGGCACTGCCATTAATCCACTTACCGGCAGAAATCGTACGCCGACAACGTACAACCTTGATCTCGGCGCGTATTACCCGATCGACCTTGGTGAGAGCCGTCAGTTACGGATTGAGTTTGATTGGTTCAATGTCACCAATACACAGCGCGCGATTCGACAGGACGAAACGTTGAGGATTAACAGCGGTATTCCCGGTGCAAACTTTATCCAGTTTCCGAATCCTTTTTTCGGGCAAGGCACAATCTTTCAGTATCCTTCCTCAATGCGTATCGGGATCAAGTGGCAGTTTTGAAAAGTAATCTATAACGGGCTAATCCTTTTCACCTTCCTGGCAATTCTCGAAACAATCTCTCCAACTCTTTGGATGCCTCTTCGACACTGCGTCTGGCATCGTGCACCGCCGTTGCTGCCTCTTCTACCTCAATTGCAACGCTTCGCGCGCGTCGGTCTGCCTCTTCCGACACGGCCTTTGTCCTCTCGAAACGCTCCTCAGCTTCTCGTCTTTGTTTCTCGGCTTCCTTAGCCTCGGCGTTAGCCTTTTTCTGCGCCGCCTCCAAACGCTGTGCCCTGGCTCGTGCTTCGATAAGCACCCTCTTGGCATCCTGCAGTGAAACCTTCGCGGCAGCTCTGCTTGCCTGACGCGTCTTTTCAAGCTGGCGAAGGTCGGCCGTCGCATCAACCTTTCGGCTCGTGCTCCTGGCGGCTGGCCCAGATTTCTGTGAGGAAGTAACCTGCGCCGGTTCCTCTCTCAACTCCCTCACGCCGGCACTTGGCATCAGTGAACCGAGTGACTCGAAACCCGGAGGATCCACGTCGTGGGTCAGACGCCCGGGACGTGGTCCATCGAGAAGCGATGCGTAGGCAGACATTGCCTCAAGCGTAGTCGTAATCCGTCGTAAAGTTTCCGGCGTGGGGTTGTGACCTGCGTCGCGTAGCAAGTCAGTTGCCAGATCTGAAAGATTCGAGAGTTCCTGGCGGCGTGCGTCGAGCGCACCTCGCATGTCCGCCACTTTCCGGGAGAGACCCGATGCCTGGGCACGGCGAAAGCGCTCACCTGTCGCGATCAGTCGGTCGAAAGCCTCTCGGTGCTTCCAGTAGAGTTGGTTGACGGCCCAGGCCGTGATGGGAGGCTTTACGAGCACCTTCACGAACTCCGACTCGTTGCCACGCCCGCTCTGCTTCAACTGACCGGCCAGTTTGTTACGCGCGGCGGTGAACTCCGCTAATGGGAGCCGGAACAACGCATCAAGGTCATCCTCAAGCTTGCCGCTCTCACGCTGCCCAGTCGTGCCCTGCTTTTCACTACGTCTCACCATTCATCTAGTCTCTCATTGTTTTTGCAGAAATGCAGACAGGAGTGTGCCCGGGTACTGGTTCAGTTTGGAATACCACCAAAGGAGAGGCTGTGCAAAAAAGTCAGACACCTCCGGCTTCAGCCGCGTGGTGTTTCAATTTCTACCTAGACAACGCCATCTTTTCCTTCTACGCGCGGCATAGCCGCGCGCAGGACCGTTATGGTGCTTGCGTTAGGTTGAAATTGAGACTCCATGCGGCTGAAACCGGCGGTGTCTGTATTACCGATCTCTTAGGTTTGAGCAGTCATTTCGCTGCCACATCTTTCACACAGCGGAAGCCAACGTGATTACTCGCCGAGCTAACTTCGCCTTTGCCACGTGTGCCGACCATATACCGAGTGCAATACTCTTCGGTGCAAAGGAATGAACCGCCGCGCTGGACTCGTTTTGCTTCTTTCGGTTCAGCTGGATCAAAGCTGCTTGACGGTCCTTTCGGGTTGCGTGCGACTCCACCTTGCTCAGCCAGCGTTTGATAGTAATCAGGACGGTACCAATCACTGGACCACTCCCAGACATTGCCGCCCACATCGAAAAGTCCGTAGCCGTTTGCCTTAAATTGACCAACAGGTGCCAGGCCCTTAAATCCATCCTCGCCCGTGTCAGTGCCCTTAACGGGAAACTTGCCCTGGTAAATGTTGGCGGGCCAATTGCCGCCGGGCTTCAACTCGTCGCCCCAGGCATAAGGTTTACCAGTTAGACCGCCGCGTGCAGCAAACTCAAACTCCGCTTCCGTCGGCAGACGTTTCCCTGCCCACTTCGCATAAGCCTCCGCATCTACATAAGCGATTTGTACTACGGGAAATTTCTCGCGGCCTTGCAAGTTGTTATTAGGACCATCCGGATGACGCCAGTTAGCGCCAGGCACATAGCTCCACCATCGATAATGATTATCAAGCGGAACCGGAAGAGGTGGCGGAGAGAAAACTGCCGAACCAGCAACGAGGTTTTCCTCTGGCGCATCGGGAAACTCTTCCCGAGTCGGCTGGCGCTCAGCGACGGTCACATAGCCTGTTGCTTTGACGAACTCCTCAAACTGTTCATTCGTTACTTCGGTCGCGTCCATCAAAAAAGCGTCAACATAAACGCGATGGAGGGGACGCGCATCATCCATCGGTTGATCGCCACCGCAGACCATCTCGGTCGGGTCGAGCGCACCCATCGAAAACTCGCCGCCGGGAATGTAGACCATTCCAATGGGAAACAAACTCGGTGTTGGGCCAGAGTTGGTGATCGTGGGTTGAAAGTTTGGCTGGGAGTTTGGGGTGTACGAAGTTGCGCTACTCGATCCCTTCGTAGGGTGGGAGCTCCGTAGCAACACCCATCCAAGACAAACACATACCGCCAGCGTTATTAGGGCCAAGACCAGAATGCGCGTGTTTGACAATGGTGTTTGCTTTTCAAGTTCCTTTGATTTCACTGCGGTTGGGACGTTGGAAGATCAGTCTCAGCAAATTCAGGTTTCTTTGCGCAACGGAGAGTTAAGAATATTTCCCCAAACTCTCACTAGTCAATATCGATGTCAGGTGGGTGGTGTCTTAGTTTGAACTCTCTGCGTAATCTCTGCGTTCTCTGCGTCTTCTGATTTCAATCGTTGACCCACCCGCTACCGAGACTCTTCCGAAAATACTGCGAGGTGATACTGACCCGGTCCAATCACATTCCCTGACTTTTAGGTCAAAGCTACGCCATTCCAACATCATCCGGAACAAACAGTAATGGAAAGAACTGCCCGCTCATTTTTTTGCCCGCTGGAACGGGTGGCACACCCTCGAGTAGTGGTGCGTCGGACGCAGAAACCACTCCATCACGAAAGACGTTGAGAACCACTGCGCGTCGCGATCTATCCGTCCGATTCTCATAAGATCCATGAACCATCAGCGGATGATGAAACGAACTCTCACCTGGCTTCAGCTCAATGGCCACTGGGTTGAATTCTCGTTTCTGCTCGGGAGTTAAAGCATTCAGAATCGCATCCATGTCGTTAGCAAAATCTGCACGCGGCAAGAGATTCCAGCGATGGCTTCCTGGAACGTAGTGCACGCAACCATTTTCGCGTGTGGAATCATCAAGGCCTATCCAGGTGTCTCCCTCTACTTACCCTTACGCTTCGTATTGTTCGTTGCTGACCTTCTCCCTCCAGTGGACGGTGTTGCCGTCGAGCGGTTCCACAATCGCTGCGCGCTAGCGGTCGAGAACAACCGCAAGCGGATCTCTGGTTCCAGCGAGCGGAACAGCTCAGGCGACAAATATAAGTAAACTTATCATGATTGCTTTGTGACGTTACAGGCAGAGGATGCGCGGCGTCCGCTTGTTGAATTAGTCTGCGCCCACCTCGCATGAGCGTTAAATTGGGCACAACTCTCAACTTCCGTTTGTAAGTCAGGTTAACCACAAACTTGCCTCGTTAAAGGGTGGCGAGCCTTTTCATTTTGTTCGCCGACTATGCATTGCAGGCGTCCCCGACCTGTTCTTTCAAACAACTAATGCTCTTTACGGGTTTACGAGGAAGCGAACCCACCATCACTATGTTCTGTAAAAGGAGAAAACCATGGGAATGAGTATCTTTCAGCCCGAAGTCTACCAACAACTGCCTGACATTATTAGAGGCATCAGCCCCGTGAAAACTGAGCCAGAGATTCTCAGGTCAATCGGAGAGTTGATCTCGATGCAAGTCCTCACTCAGCAACTGCTCACACAGTTGGCAACCGGAAAGGTTGCCGGTGGCCAAGCCTTTATTGGCCAAACTGCGCGGGCCAATGAAGCAGGAGCCTTTGATGATGCGGCAGGACAGGTGCGATTGCTGTCGCAAAAGGTGCAAGATCTCGAACGACGCTTGGATGAGGTCGGCAAAGCGAAAGCAGCAACAGCGGGAACAACAAAGTAGGATTCACCTTATGACTCTTGCTGGGTTCACTTCACTTCGAACCCAGCAACAGTTTTCCGACATGCAACGATTTTCGGGCTGTGATCGTTATCTTCGCCAGCCGTTACGACCCTAGCTCCGTATCTCTTGCGGCGCGCTGGGAAGTTCACAACGCTAATCTACTTACCTGCGATGACTTATCGGTGATCGGCTGGCGTCATGATTTGCAGTCGCGCGCTGCTTCCAAGGCGGTCGTCGGAGGGCGTGTTGTTCCGGTTGATGCGATCAAAGGGGTATTGATTCGCTGGCCCGGGGTCTTCGCCCTGGAACTTACACAAATCACACCCGAAGACCGCGACTACGTCGCGCGAGAGATGATGGCCTTTCTGGTTTCATGGTTTTCAACCATGAAGTGTCCAGTAATTAATCAACCGACACCTGTAAATCTCATCGGCCCCGCATGGCGTCTGGAACAGTGGACGCATGCAGCCGCCCAAATTGGTATCCCCGTACAGAAAGCGTGGCGCCATGTCGTTTTGGGATCCGACAATGTCGAGCCGAGCCTGCCTTTAACGACAACTAATGTAACTGTTGTGGGCGACCGTTGTTTTGGAGACGTCGAACAAAAATTGCGCGAGCAATCCGTCAGGTTGGCTAAGGCCGCAGGAGTATCCTTGCTAAGTATCTCCTTTAGTGGACCAGAAGCGAATTCATTTTTTGTAGGCGCGGATCTCATGCCAAAACTCTCTGTAGAAACCGAGGATGCCGTTCTCGAACTTCTCCTCAAGCAGGAGGCAGCGACTGCTTGAATCTTTCGGATCCCGTTGTTTTGCTCTGGGGACATGCCAGCGACTCTTCGTTGCTGGCCGTGTATGAATCGCTACGTAAGCTTGATGCCTATACCGCTTTTTATGACCAGCGAAGAGTACTTGAAACTGAGTTCCTGATGACCGTTGATACCGGAGTCAACGGGAAGCTGCGTGTCGAAGATGAGGAGATTGATCTTGAGCGAATTTCTGCCGCATACATTCGTCCCTTCGATTCCCGCTGGTTACCGCAAATTGAACGGGCCGGTGCCAACACTCCGGAATGGACTCACGCGGTAAAGATCGAAGATGCTTTGATCTCGTGGGCTGAAATTACGCCTGCATTCATTATCAATCGTCCGAAAATAATTGCTTCCAATAGCTCCAAACCTCACCAGTCCGCACGCATCCGCGATCTTGGCTTTCTTATTCCAGAGACCCTTGTCACTACCGATCAAGAGGCTGTAAAGGAATTTTGGGAAAAACATGGCACGCTGATCTACAAATCAGTCAGCGCGACTCGTAGTGTTGTTGCCCGACTTAGCCAAGAACAGCTGAATGATCTGCAAAACATCTCGTGGTGCCCGACGCAGTTTCAAGAGTACATCCCGGGTAATGATTACCGCGTCCACGTGGTTGGCCAGGAAGTTTTTGCCTGTGAGATTGTCTGTGATGCTGACGATTATCGATTTGCGTATGCGCAAAAGGATAATGTCGAGTTGCGCGCATTCAATTTGCCGGATGATGTATCGCAGCGTTGTCTTAGTCTCGCAGCGGGATTGGGGATGGCAGTAGCCGGGATAGACCTACGATGTACCCCGGAAGGCAACTGGTATTGTTTTGAGGTTAACCCTGTTGCCGGCTTCGCTTATTACCAGAAACCCTGCAATCATCACATCGACGACGCAATCGCAAGACTGCTGATTAGCAACATCTAAAACAGAGGGTCAAGACGACAGCATTAATAGCGGTGGAACTTTCATAGAATCGCAAAGACGCAAGTAACCATATCCAATTCCTGCTAAGCCGGTCATTAACCCAGGTGTCTCTCCATTGGCAGCACCACAGGGCCACGGCAAATCTTGTTTCTTATACCGATCGATTCCGAACGCTCCAATTAACTCAGCACTTAAACGGTAATCTTCCTCTCGAAGTATTCGACCTGCCTCGATCAGCAAATCCGCCTGCCCAAACAAACCTCGAGCGGGTGAAAAATCTACTGCGGCTTCAGATAGCGAGTTGGGTAGATTGTGAGTGATGCTTCGCAACACTGATTTCGCTTCATCCAAATAAAAGTCATTACCCACAATTTCAAATGCACGCAGCAAGGTCATGCCAACCGCGGCCGCACCTTTTGCTCGGTACGATTTCTCATCGTCGACATTGCGGTCCATCACAGTTGCAAAATTCTGCCGCTGATAGACAAATGCCTGCTCGGCCGCCAGTTGAAACTTGTCCAGTCCGGTTGCTTGGTATAACTCCAACAGCGCTAACGCACGGCTTGGCTCGCATGTGGAGACAGAGACGTCTTCGCCGTCGGGTGTCAGATGTTCACTCAGCTTCAAGGCAGTCTGAAGCAAAAAATCTCTTGGGTGATCGCGATGGATTTTGAGCAGCGAGCGAATTGCGCTCGGAGTGACATCATCGCTGTAAGGCGCGTCGCAACTGATCTCTTCAAGGATGAGTAGAGCAAGTGCATTGAACTTTTCGATGGCGCAGGTTCTGGCCAATTCGAGCAATGCGTAAGCGATACCGAGCACTCCTGATTGAAAGTCCAGGCGTTGGCCTCGGGGAATATGGTCAAGTCGCGATAACGCCTGGCGAATGGCGCCTTCAGAAGTAGTGCGAAAGATTTTCTCGCCAGTAACAGCGTATAGATGGCCCAGAAAAACTGCGATACCACTTGTCCCGTCATAATAATCAGATCCACACATGCGGTGCGTTACGACTGGGACACCTGTTCTCAGTTCAGTCACCTGGTGACCAAACCAGTTACAACGTTTACCGGCCCAGATCGCATCTCGGCTTAATTTGGCGCCGAGAAACTCTGCAGCCTCCAAGAAATTCGGAGCCGAGGATTTCATCTCAGTGTTTAGGAGAAGGAAAAGTCATAATCTCCGCTTGATCCAGCGTTGAGGTATGGAAGATCGGCATTAATTCCATTCAGCTCAAGCTGCTTTCTTATCTCGTTGAGTTGTGTTTCGTCTTCGTTCAAATTCTGTTCGTAGATATTCCAAAGAGCTTCTGCCAGTATCCGGCAGCGCTGCTGGCCGAAGCTTTCTCCAGTCGTGGGTTCTTCAGCAAGCCCAAGCCCGGGCGCGAGTTGTTTGCTGAACAGTGGAGTATCACATTCAAGCTGGTCCGATACCTTTTGACGAACTTCAGCGATGAGTTCTGCAACCGGATGGTAATAACGTTGGTTCACGTACAGAATGGCTGCGTCCGAACGATCGAAACAGGTTGGGTTGTTTACGATTTTGAAACGGAACGGTAGCTGAAAACGATTCAGCCTTTCAGTGAGCAGTCGTACGAGGCTCATGGCACCGTCAGTTTGAATGTTCCAGTAGAAACGCAGGAGCCCGCTATCGTCCTGCTGATCGCCCACTGTTTCGCCAAAGACGTAATAGAACCCGGGGTGCATCGTCTTCGACTCTCGTGGACAGAAAATGCTGATCGATGTTCCTTCCTGAATCGGACCTCTGAAGTCGCTGTGCGAGATGAATTCGCCAGCAAAAAGAATTCGAGTGAATCCATTCTTACCGGCGATGTAATGTCCCGTCGGCAGCTGGCTCATAATTCGCCATCCCCGATCCAGATATTCGCGACTGGAATTCGCGGCCGACAGTTCGTTAACGAACTGTTCGTCAGCAGAGCTCTTCGCGACTTCAGCAGCAGTTCCTGTGAATTTGCGGCTGTAACAATGGCAATAAAGCTCCCTACCCAAATGCTGAATCATGGCACTTCGTCGAGGAAGAGTCGCTGCGTCTTCTTGCTGATCGTCAGGCAGCGGCAGCGATCTGATGTTTCCCGCAAACGAAAGCGAGACTGGGGAGCGGACCTTGACGGCCCGTACTATTTGGAGCAGGTCCTTGACAAGTTGTTCTTCCACGGTTCGTCAACTGTCCGATCTCAACAACTGTTCGACTGAATACGCCGAGTTTGTTAGAAGGTCCGTACTCACTTCGAGTAGATGAAGAGCATTGGTGGAAAGCTGCGTCGAAAACTGCATGTATTCATAGGCTGACTGAATCATGCGCGCTGCGCCAAACCGCAGACAGCGTTCGAATAGTTTTTGAGATGTCCCGGCTTCAATTCGGAGTTTCTCGACATACTGTTTCCAGAAAGAAAGGATCGTCTCGGTCAGTCCTGCATGCGAGGGGTGGGTCATCACATCTCGAAAAGATAATGAAACTTCACCTGGCGGCAGACACATTATTCTCGCCGATAGAAAAGACTGGAGGATGCTGGCAATATCCCAACACGGATCGCCGATGTCCGCCAACTCCCAATCGACGATTGTGAAGTTAATCTTCGAATCGGAATCGTTACGAGAGACAATGCAGTTTTCCATTTTCAGGTCTCCGTGCATCAGAGTTGAAGTTTTCCAGTTGTTGCGAAGTTCTTCCAAAGCGGAGCAAAGCTCAACAGATCTTTCAACAAAATCAAATAGCTCTACTGTCGCTGGGCTGAGCTGCTTGAATGGATGGGAGTTTCGTCGCTCGGGCGACAGAATCCACGGAATACTTCGCGGGAAAATCCCACTTTGCGGGCTTTCAGTCAACCCGCTTCCCGTCTGACTGTGATAGGTACCAAGCAACGCTCCCAATTCGGCAGTCATGTCAGCTGGTATCTTTCGCAGGCGTCTGAAATGCGACCAAAGATCCTCGCCGTTTGTAATGAGCCCTGTAATGATAATTTGTCGTTCTGGATCATAGGAATAAAATTCAGGTGTCAGAGGAATTAGAGACGCAAAGTCCCTATCATTTCGCGCGAGCCAATAGCACGCAGCCTCGCACTGCAGCATTGCGACGGATTGCACATCCCAGAATTGAATCTGCTTGATAAAGTAACTCGCGCTATCCTTCCGCAGCACTTTGAAATTGCGGTTGCGCCCGCTGACATTGATTACCGCGAAATCACCGTCAACAGCCGACTCGCTGCAAACAAGTCGTTTTGCGAGCAGATATTGAAGCAGGTTTCGAGTGGTAATAATCACGTTAAGGTAGTTGCGATCCCTTGAGTTCCTCGCTGTTAAACGATCATAGTCATTGACAAACGGAAGAAAGCCTCACTATTATGCCCTAGCGGCCGTTGATATAGGGGCAAAATGGGCCGCAAAGAGCTGCTAGTATCCCGCCAAAACTACCCTATCCCCTATCAACGCATTCTTCCTCAGTCTCATTGCAAGCGGACGGAGGCGAGGCAACACCCCCAACCCTAGAGGAGTAACGACATGTCTAAACCTACCAAGGGCCTCCTATCGGCCCTGGCAATTGCAACCTTGCTCATGATGAGCGCAGCGCTCACATGTGCTCAGACCACCGGCACCGTCACTATGACCGCGACGGTCTCGAATTTTGTGGAATTGAATTCCGGCGGAGCCGTTACGCTCACCGGCAATTCCGGCGGTAGTGTTATCACGGATGGTACCGTGAACACCCCCCTGGCAGTGGTTGTTGATATGGGCGAACTGGGCCCAAGCAATACCAATAGTTTTGTGAAGTTGAGCGTGCCGCTCAAACTTCGCAGCAACGTAGCCTATCAACTCAATATGGTTGGCAGCGTTGCCGGTGCTGGGGCAACAAGCTTTAGTCTTAAAGATACGGACGTAGGATTTGGTTTGACTCCTTCCGCGCGAGCCGCAAATCTCGCGACGGGCGTCGACACAAATGACACGCCTGGTGATCCAACCATTGGCGGCAGCACGGATGTCAATGGGCGATGGGTATTTGCTGGTGCAAACTCCACACTGGGCGCATATTCGGTGTCTGGTGAGGTGTTAACGGGACCACGCGTCAACAAAGCAACCCCGCCTTCGAGTAATACTGGCTTAACAGTGCCCGCAATCTTCGCTGTCAAGCCTCAGTTCTTCGATCCTGCCCCGGCTATCACCATCACGGCTCAGTTCACCGTAGTAGCGCTTTAATCTTTAGCCCCTTTGACTCCATGTGGCGCTGGCCGTCAGTTCCTTTTGCTGACGGCTGGACGACCATGGACTTCTCCTCCAGTTCATTTCTATGCCCCGCTACACAACCACACTCCTTGTAAGACTCTGTCTGTTCACGATGTTGCTCGTTGTCTCGGCTGTTACCTGTTTAGGACAGTCGACGTCCGGCACGGTGAGCATGAGTGCCACGGTATCGAAATTCGTCGAGATCAACTCCGGGGGCGCCGTCACTCTTACCGGGAATTCAGGCGGCGGCGTGACCACTGATGGGGTAGCAAACTCTCCGCTTGCCGTGTCAATCAACCTGGGTGAACTTGGTCCAAGCAACACTAATAGCTTCGTTTACGCATTAGTACCACTCAAACTGCGAAGCAATGCGTCGTATGTATTGTCGATGAGCGCCACTGTAACCAGCTCCGGCGGTACCGCGAACAGTATCGGATCTGCTGATATAGGTTTCGGCCTGGGGACAATCACGAGATCAGGCATTGGCGTGAATACGGGCGCAGACACAAACGCTACTTCGGGGGATCCGACTTTGCCGGCCAACGGATCCGTGAATGGAACAACCGGACGTTATGAATTCACGGCAGTGAGATCAAATCTCAGTGCCTTCTCTTCCGCCACCACAGCCCTCAGCGGTCCATACATCATGAACGCTGTCCCTCGTAGTAATGCCAATGGTTTAACTGTGCCCGCATACTTTGCCGTCAAGCCCCAGTTCTTTGAAAACGGCACCACCACCATCTCCGTTACTTTCACTGTGACAGCACCATAATGCGACTACGGCAATTCACGTTCTCATTTCTCATAGTTCTTACTTTACTTGCAGGTGCGCAGACCGCTTCCGCGCAAGCGCTCGATATCAGCAGCGGTGGTCAACCAACGATTACCGGCGCTGTAAACGGATCAGTCACTGGAAATGCGGACGTAAGAAACGATTTGGTGGTGACTATAAATTTTGGCGAAGTCTCGCCACTTAATACGAATTCAATCGTAAAAGTGGTCGTGCCGATCGCGATTCGCAGCAATCAACCTTACCAAGTTGCGGTTTCAGTGTCTGGGCTAACGAACGCAAATGCTCAGGCAATACAAACATCAGATGTTGGCTTCGGTCTCCAGAATATGCGCGTACTAGGTGGCGCGGGCAAGATCTGTACTCAGAGTACTCACATCTTTGGCTCACCCTTCTTCAATGATCCTGCCAGCTCGTCAACGGTTGGAAGTAATGGCCGTGTGTCGTACCCATCATCGCTTGCCAATCTATCCGGTACGACCATCATTCTTAGCGGTCCACAACTGTCCAAGAACAACAGTTCCATTCGTCAGCAAAGCGACGGATATGTTTTTGACGCGATCTTCACTTTGACACCGCAGTTCTTCGCTGCTGGAATTTCTTCCGCGACTCTCCTATTCAGTATCTCCGCTGGTCCCAATGTCCCCTGTTGAAAGGTCTACAGATCGATGTCGTCTCCAACAAATCTCGTTCGATTCATAGCGCTTTCATCTTTGCTTTTATTTACAGCGGTCGGAATAAGCGCTCAAAGCCTTAGCCCAGAACCTACGCCGATACCGGCAGGTACCGGGATTTCATTAGCTCCGGCCAGAGTGGAAGTTGAGATGCAACCAGGCGCGGAAATAACTTTGGTAGTAAATCTGGACTATCACAGCACCACCACAGAAAACTCACAACCGGTTCGCATCGTTGCCAGCTTGAACGATTGGACCATTGATCGGACTGGCCAAGTGCAGTTTGAAAGAGCCAACACGTTACCCAACTCTGCGAGCTCATGGTTGATCTACAGTCCGGGCGAAACAACAGTGATACCTGGAAATTTACATGCGATCAGGGTCACCATCTCAGTACCTAAGGATGCCACTCCGGGAGATCATCTCACGGCTCTGATCGTCGAACAGCGGCCCGACAACATCAAGCTCAATCAAAATCGTCGTCAAATGGTGATTCGCTACCGAATGGCGGCGGTGTTCTATATCAAGGTGCCGCAACTCTCTCGCCAGGGCTCATTGGAGAGTCTTCGTGCCGAGGCAAGGGGCGACGAGGTAATCATAACGCCCGTGCTAAAGAACGCCGGCAACAGTGTGATTCGTCCTGTTACCTGGTTGAAAGTGACTAACAGTGCCGGCGTCGCGGTAGTGGACTTACCTCAAAAGGAGTCGTTACCTGTCCTTGGTGGTGCTGAATTGAATCAGCCAACCGTACTAGAGACGCGTCTGGCGCCCGGCACTTACAACGTGAAGTATCGCGTAGATTTTCAGGATGGCACTAGACCAACGGAGGGGATCACCGAATTGGTGATTCCGGCGTCGCAACGAACGTCAACTGGGCCAACCAACCGCGGACTGGCTGTGGCTGCAAACGAATGAGCAGGGTTACCTGCAATGCGTTGTTTGAGGACTCAAGCGTACCGCCGAGCGAGACGCGTGGTCCGCTAAGTACGAACAGGGGTTGAGAAACATCCGAAGGGCTCGGCGCTGAAGCAGCGCCATCGTCTGATCTTCGCAAATCGAATTGGTGCCTTAACCCAAGCGCGTTGACCGCTTGTGCAGAAACCAACATTCCTGTCGCATGTAAGTCAAGCACCGACAGTTCGGTCAATACGGATGTCTTTGATTCGAAGATGGCAGCGATCTTGAACCCGCTATTTGAACGCACAAGCAAAGGCACGCGAATAACCGGAGGAGATTCACCATCCGGGCTCGACAACGTCAATCGGACAGTGTTACCGCTGCTCACTACGTCCGTATCAATGTTGCCGTGAGTAAAGTTTGAGGGGACAGAAAGCGCAACAGTTTCGCTAACGGTGCCTTGCAAACTCACGCGGCCTGTTTGCGCCGCCACGCTGGCAGGTACAAGAAATACCCCTGCGACTAGCGTGAAGATATGACGACACCTCGGCCTTAACTGTTTCGCCGGCATCAAGTGAAAAGCTCCTGAGTTTAGATTCTTGAGTCTACAACACGATCAATGGCCGCGCACTTCTAGAAAATTCCCCGCTACCATCTGACACTCGAATCCCAATGCACACCTTGTTCCGCGTGATCGTGATCTTAGCCGTTATCGATGTGACGATGGCGCGTTCCACAGCTGTGCTGGGATATGGCTTCAAGCCCGAAGCAGCTAAACCCACGACACCCAAAGGCGGAACACAAGAAACGTCGGTAATCATCGTTGATGGACGTGTACTCGTCGGAACAAATAGTGCTGCGCAATTGCGGGGCGGACGATTATTTCTTCCAGTCGCAACGATCGCGCAGGCACTCGGCGATACGTTCAACTCCGATTCGACCCTGCGCATGGTCACAATTCGGCGTCAAAATGGGACAGCGGCGGTGTTTAATGCCCCACTGAATGAAGTTCGCGAGAATGGAACTGTTGTCCTCACTGTCTCCGGTAGTGCCGACTTAGTGTTCCCTCCAACACCAGGCGAGCTAATGTTGCCTGCCGAGATCGTTGCGGCACTCCTGGACGTCACGGTTCGGCGCGATGAAAGCAATGCGATAGTCGTTACTCGCAAGAGTATTCAGGCTGAAACCATTCGCGCCGGAGCCAAACATGCACCTTGGGAACTCTTTCAGATCGAATACGATTACAACTACAGTCGCTACATTTCGGCGGGCGATCATAGCCTGGTGCTCCGCGGCAGTGGTCGTATCGGTGACGCAAGACTTAGTTTTATTGCTAATTCGTCGATGGGTGTAACCCGCAATTCGTCTCGTCCTAGTCTGACGGGGGGAACCATCAGGTTAGATCGTCCAAATGGTCAAAGTTTTGTTGGTGGCGAATTTGGTACAGGCACCGAGGTAGAATTTCTGAGTGCAGCCGTACGCGGCGGGCTCGTCCAACTGCCTCTTGCTCGCGTACGACTGGATTTTTTTGGCGGCCAGACAACTTCCGGAATACCAGAAATACCTCCATTAGACGCTAACCCGTCTAGCTTGAGGTATTCACCGCTTTCGATTCGGTACGACACCAAGATTTTTGGGGCGATCGCGACCACCGCCACACCAGGTCCGCGTCAACCAGACTTCACGTTTTCTGCCGGAGCTATGCACTTCGGCGGAGCAAGTCGGAAAGGAGACGTGCTCGCTGGTGGTCTCAAGTATCTATCAGGTCTTAGTCGCTTTCAGGCCGATCTAGCTGTGGGCCAATTCTC
Organism: Pyrinomonadaceae bacterium; assembly: GCA_036004125.1. GTDB lineage: Bacteria > Acidobacteriota > Blastocatellia > Pyrinomonadales > Pyrinomonadaceae > PSRF01. The sequence continues at coordinate 17,210 of DASYRR010000013.1, forward strand.
AGGAACGAATCGCGAGGGGAAGGATACAAAAGGAACCGACCTGGCGATTACTCTCACCGGTTCTCATCACCTGACAGATCAACTGCTCCTTCAAGGCCGTTATACTTACGTGGGCCAAACGTTCCTGAGTCCGCAAAGTGGACTACACGAACCCACTAACCTGGTCGCGGCCGGCGTGAGTTGGCAACCAAGACGATGGTTCTCAGCGGCATTAAGTGGTAGTACCGCAGCCACACCGGGAAGGATTGGACAATTTAATCGCTACGTAACTGCGAGCGTAAATCTTGCGCCGGGTGGTGCATTGCCGGCTCTCTTTATTTCTCACACGCAAACCGGTACGACGCAATTGAGAAGTTCTGCCTTTACGTTGATTACTGCTACCAAAAAATTTCACCGCTGGAATATGTTTCTCAACGGCTCGCGCGTTAAGACGTTCGGGAATACAGCTCTCAACGCACAAGTTGGTGGGACTCTCCGGATCAACGAGTCGAATACGCTTGAAGTGAGTCAGTCGATGGGCAGTCGAGGTCTTTTTAGCGGCATTACAACTTGGCAGGTCTCGAATCTAATCCATCATCGGCTGGGATTCAGCGCAGGAATGGGTTACACAAGAGGCAGTACCGCTCCGTTTTACATTTCCGAACATCTATCGGCTTCCGTCAAGTTACCAAGAAACAGCAGCCTGCAATTCAGCTACTTGAAGACGCAAGCAAGTACAACGGCTTTGCTGAGTTTGCATGGTTTGTTTTTCTCTTCCAAACGAGCGGAGCACGTGATCAATGGTCCACTCGCGGATTTGAATTCCTACGGTGCGGTGTATGGCCGAGTTTACCAGGATGTGAATCTTAACGGCCGGTTTGATCAAGGTACCGATCAGCCACAAGCAAATGCGAGAGTACGTGTGGATGGGAATCGTTATGTGGTTTCAGATGCTAACGGTAATTTCCGCATCGACAGCGTTACGCGAGGTGAACACGCGGTCTATCTAGACCTGTTATCGGTCCGGGCCGATCTGACATTGTTAGACAACACGCAGCAATTGATCACACTCGATTCGCGTCGTGACATGATGGTGGATTTTCGCGTCGTGCGTACCGGCCGCATTAGTGGAGTAGTCTGGCTTGATGCCAATGGGAATGGCCAGCTGGATGAGGGGGAGCAACCCTTAACTGACGTACGCGTTGTGACGGGTAGTGGTCGCGACACTCTGACGGATGACAAGGGTTATTTCATTATTGGTGACTTACCACCCGGAGAGCACATACTTTTGTTGGATGAGAAGACACTACCGGAAGGAACCAAATCGGTTGCCGGCTCACAATCCATCAAAGTGGCCGCCGGCAATGAAACTGCTACTGTTTTTCCAGTTGTGCCGTTACCAGATCAGGTAAGAAAATTCCCTCGAGATTAGCCACAAGTTTGTCAAATCATTATGCGGTTGTTGAGCTGATTTGCGATCCATGAGGGACAACAGCGACCTTAGGGAAACACTACTACCCATCAGCAACAAGACCTACATCAGTTGGCGCAAAGGTCAATCGTTGTAAAGGAATCTCTGAGGCACTACACTAGAAGTATTATTTCGGCAGTGCAGTCCAGGCGCTATGATCCCAAGCAGTTGTCAGTTAGTCCGATAGTCTTTCAAGCCCGAAGTTTTCGGTTTGCTAGCTCTCTAAACTTCCGTTGTGCCCTTCTTGGGCAGATTCAGTCTTCTATGACAGCCATTCTCGAATTGATTCTTTAACATTAAGTCAGGCGAAGGTATGCTATTTTTTTCCAAGAGTAAGGCTATAATGGAGACACCGTCGCCTTGCTCTCCTATTTAGCTAATCCGGAATTAATATGAACTTTATGTGCACCAGAGTTATGCGAACGTTCTCCCTATTTTTATGGCTGCGCAGCTTCCCCCAAAAAAATGAAACAAAAGTATCCTTTCCTCTCACACACTCACCTCGGGGTTTTTGTATTTCGCGTCGTCTTTTTTATCACAATTCTGGCAACGATTGTCTTTGCTGCCATTCGAATTGAACTAATATCGAGCGCCGCTAACGCACCCTCAGTGACGAAGGTGGTGAGCGCGCGGGCAGCAACGGCTATGGTGCAGAAGTCGCTTTACGCCTCGCCCGCTCATGCCTCCTTAATCACGTCTGTGTGCACAACCGATCCCGTCGTGGTGAACAATTCGGACAGCGGTGCGGGAAGTCTCCGTCAGGCGATTGCAGATGCCTGCGATGGTTCAACCATTACCTTCAACATCGCGTCGGTGAGCAGTCCGATCAGTTTGACTAGCGCCGAGTTAAGCATAAGCCAAAATCTGTCAATTGCAGGGCCGGGGGTTGGCGCGCTAGCGATTCAGCGTAGTGCGAATGTGGGCACGCCGCAGTTCCGCATCTTCAACATCGTTACTGGCACAGTCGCCATTTCCGGAATGACCATCACAAATGGCAACGCACCGGATGGCGCCGCTGGTGGAACAATCGGTGATAACGGCTTTGACGGGGGTGGAATTCAAAACGCCGGAACCTTGACGATCTCGAATGTAAGTATTGTGGGAAACAAAGCGGGCAACGGCGGGACTGCAACCTTTTTACCTGGGACAGGAGGAAAAGGCGGCGGTGTTTCCAACTCAGGAACGCTGACGATGACGGCGTCCACGATTAGCGGAAACAATGCCGGCAATGGTGCGAGCGGAGGCACGGGTAGCGGGGGAGGGCGCGGTGGCGAAGGTGGCGGCATCTTTTCGTCGAACGGCAGCTCCATGACGCTGACTAACGTAACTATCAGCAGCAACACTGCCGGCTCGACAACGGAAACTAGTGCTTTCGGCGGAAGCGGTGGCGCCATCTACAACGCCACCCACACTATCGTACAACTTACTAACTGCACTCTTTCGGGAAACAGTTCCGGGGATGCTACGGGTCCCTCGGGCACAGCCGGTTTCGCAGGTGGTGTTTACAACAATGGCGACATCACAATTCTGAGTTCCACCATCAACAATAACCTCACCCATGGTCCTGGAGGCGGACTTCACAACAGAGGGTCCTCAACGATGGTTGTCAATAACAGCACTGTTAGTGGAAATAGCGCAGACTGGGCAGGGGGAGTTTTTAGCGAAGGTACTCTTCGCCTCACCAATAGCACCATTACGAACAACTCGGCCAGCGTCACAAGCGGAATCTTTACCTACATCGATGGAAGCGCCGAGGTTAGAAACACTATTATCGCCGGCAACAATGACGGTCCCGATCTCGAAGGACCCTTTACTACCCGTGGTAATAATCTGATCGGCCGGTCCGACGGCACCAATGGCTTCACCAATGGACTCAATGGCGATCAAGTCGGTACTCCAGCAACACCTTTAGATCCACGACTCGCTCCCCTGGCAAATAACGGTGGCACCACACAGACTCACGCTCCACTCGCAGACTCAGCCGCCGTCGATGCGGGGAACAATTGTATTCTCAACGACACCTGCTCCCCATCACTTGGATCATCACTAACTTCAGATCAACGCGGTGTTGGATTCGCACGTTCGACAGATGGGGATGGCAACGGCACCGCAACTGTGGACATTGGGGCATCCGAGGTTCAAACAATCCTGGTAACAAATACCTCTGATAGTGGAGCCGGAAGTTTGCGCCAGGCTATCACTGATGCCAATGCCACCCCGGGCACTGATGCGATCAATTTTCAAGACGGCCTGAGCGGGACGATATCGCTGACGACCGAGTTACCGCTGCTCTCGACTTCGCTAAAACTCAATGGACCTGGTGCAAACCTAATGAATGTCGCCCGTAGCGGTGCCGCAGTAACCAATTTTGCCGTCTTCACAATCTACTCAGGACCTTCGAACGTAAATGTGTGGGTGACAATTTCAGGTCTCACTATTAGTGGCGGCACAGCAAGTGGAGTCAAAATTATTGGTACCTTGACAATGAACAACTGTGTCATAACTAACAATTCCAATCCCGGAGGCGGCGGCGGAATTATCAACGGCTTCGGACCAGAGTTCGGAAGTCTTACTTTGAACAACTGCACCGTGTCCAACAACAACGCCGTACAATCAGGCGGAGGAATCAACAATGGTGCACCGCTAACAATCAACAATTCGACTATCTCGGGAAATCATTCTGATCTTCACGGTGGCGGAATTGTGGTGGGAAGCCATACGGTCATCATAATCAACACCACAATGACAAATAACCGCGCTGACCTAAACAACGATACATTTGGTGCCGGCGGGGGTATGAGCCAGTCTGGCGGCGGCACAAGGATCTTGCGCAATACAATTGTCGCCGGAAACTTTCGTGGAACAGGTGCAGTCCGCAGCGATCTTGACCTTGCGGCATCTCCTACGAGTTCATTTAACTTAATTGGTGATGGCACTGGTATGTCTGGAATCGTTGACGGTGTTAACGGCAATCAGGTGGGCACTTTCCAGTCGCCAATCGATCCCAGGCTTGGACCACTCGCTAACAACGGTGGACCAACCTTAACTCATGCATTACTCGCCAGTAGTCCGGCGCTTGATCGCGGCAGCAATTCGTTAGCCGATTCAGCAGGACTCACAACCGATCAACGTGGTCCGGGATTTATTCGTAAAGCTGATTCGGCTGACGCGGATACCACTCAGACAGCAGACATTGGTGCGTTTGAAGCCCAAGCGAGCGTCGAAGACATAAGCGACAAGTCAGTCGCCGAGAATAGTCAACTATCATTCAGTTTCAACGTCGGAGATGCAGCACGAATCACGTCAGTAACAGCTTCCTCGAGTACCACAACTCTGTTACCAAATCTGCCGGCGAACCTCAACGTTACCGGCACTGGTTCGTCTCGCACCCTTAACATTACGCCGGCCAACAACCAGTTTGGGTCTTCAATATTAACTGTGACTGTGAGCAGCGGGCTCGAAACTGTGCAGGATACTTTTGTCCTTACGGTGACGGCGGTTACTAATACCCCGTCCGTGACAAGTGCGACAACCAACGAAGACACTCAAACAACATCCGGACTGGTAATTACTCGAAACGCGGCGGACGGATCGGAAGTCACGCACTTCAAAATTACCGCGATCACAAACGGTACCGTGTTCAAAGATAACGGAATAACTCAGATAGCAAATGGCGACTTTATTACTGAGGCAGAGGGTAATCTCGGCCTGAGATTCACACCGGCTGCAAATCTAAGTAGTCCTGCGACTGCGAAATTCGGTTTTAGTGTGCAGGCGGCTACGGATGGGAGCGGTACGGGACTGAGTTCGTCTGCCACGGCGGTCGTTACGGTCAATCCCGTTGCTGATTTTCCGAGCGTGACTTCAGCAACTACAACCGTCAACACCCAGTCAACCAGCGGCCTGGTGATAACTCGGAACGTGATCGACGGTCCCGAGATTAGTCACTTCAAGATCTCAAACATCTCTAACGGCACGTTGTTCAAAAATAACGGCACAACCCAAATTACAGATGACAGCTTTATAACTAATGCCGAGGCGAATGCGGGTCTTCGTTTCACACCTGCTCATAATCTGGATAGCAACTTCAGCAGTTTTAGTTTCCAGGTTCAGGGCGCTGCAAGTTCAGGTGGTGCTGGTCTCGGCCAGATTGCGAACGCATTGATCACCGTCAACTGTGGATCAAATGTTGTCACTAATACGAACGACAGTGGTCCCGGCAGTTTGCGCTCCATAATAAACTCGGCTTGTCCTGAAGCCATTATCATTTTCAATATTCCGACCAGTGATCCTGGGTTCAGCGGTGGCGTTTACACCATTACACTTACAAGCGGAGATCTGGTTATAGACAAGCACCTGAACATTCTTGGACCAGGCTCGAATACAGTCACGGTGAAACGTAGCACTGCCCCCGGCACACCTGACTTCCGCATCTTCACCATCAACTCAGGTAATACAGCGACCATTACAGGGTTGAGTATTACGAATGGAAAAGCCAGTTCGACTCAAGCTGTTGGCGGAGGCATCTTCAACGAAGGAACGTTGACGTTGACCGATTGCAAGGTTTTTGGAAACGCGGCTGGCAATGGGGGTGGTATCCAAAATATTGCGACCTTGACCGTGAACAATAGTAGCGTGACGGGAAATACCGGAGGCGGCATCCTTAATCATTATATCGGCAATCAACAAGCGACAGCTGTCAGTACTCTGATGCTTAATAAGAGTATCGTTTCGGGTAATAACGGCTTTGCAGGAATTGGGAATGATGCGGTGTTTGGTGCCAGAGCAATAGTTGTCATCAAAGACAGTTCGATTTTTGGCAACAGCGATGCCTTTGGCTGGGGAGGTGGTGCCAGTAATTTCTCCGGCGATGGAGGTGTCGTTACAATGTCAATTATCAACAGCACCATCTCCGGTAATAGCTCGAATGGTGGGGGCGGTGGGATCGTTAACTCGTCTGGAAACGCTGCCACTGCGACTTTGAACATCACGAATAGTACGATTTCAGGAAATCATGGTACAGAGGCCGGCGGTATTTATCAGAATAGATTGGATGCTCTTTCGACGCTCAGTACCATGATCACCGACAGTACGATCACTTCAAACAGCGCCACTGGACCAGGCGCTGTAGGTGGAATCCTGATAACACCCTCGAATGCCACGAATAGCTTTACTCTTCGCAACACTATCGTCGCCGGTAACTCTTTGAACTCTCCAGCGACGCCAAGTGATCTGCAGGGAGCCGTGGATCCGACAAGTTCATTCAATCTCATTGGAAATGGCGCAGGAGTAACCGGTATCAGTAATGCCTCAAGCGGAAATCAAATTGGAACAGCTGCGAATCCTGTAAATGCTTTGCTTGGTCCGCTCACTAATAATGGTGGACCAACCATGACTCATCTGCTCTTGCCCTCGAGTCCGGCAATCAATGCGGGTAGCAACGGGCTTCTCCCGATGGATACGTTTGATCTCGATAATGACAACAATACTTCCGAACTGCTGCCATTTGAACAAAGAGGTTTTGGATTCAACCGCGTCGTAAATGGCACGGTTGATATCGGCGCAGTCGAAATTAACTACACACTTTCGGCGACGGCGGGCACTCCTCAAAACGCAAATATCAACACGGTGTTTGGTACTCCGTTACAAGCAACTGTGAAAGAATCTGGCAACAATCAAAGCGGGCTCACCGTCAGGTTTACAGCTCCACTAACCGGAGCAAGTGGTAGCTTCCCCGGTAACACTACATTTGTAGACGCGATCACAAATGCAAGTGGCGTAGCTACTGCTCCGCCATTCAATGCAAACGGCATTGCGGGTAGCTACAACGTAGGAGCGAGTATCGGTAGTCTGTCTGCAAACTTTGCTTTGACGAATGCGGTGGGGGTAACGACAACCGCAGTTACTTCATCAGCTAATCCTTCAGATTTCGGACAGACAGTGATATTCACCGCTATAGTTTCTTCAGGTTCGGGCACACCTCAGGGATCGGTTCAATTCAAAGACGGTGGCGCCACGCTGGGATCTCCGCAAACACTAGTGTCGGGTATGGCTCAGTTGACGACGTCCTCCCTGGCGATTGGGACGCACACAATTACCGCTGACTACAGCGGCGATTCGAACTTCCAAATGAGTAGCGGAACGTTGGCTGGTGGTCAGGTAGTGAAGGCCCAGCCCATGGTTTCGATTAATGATGTCTCAGTAGTGGAAGGAAACACCGGAACTACAAATCTTCAGTTCAATGTTTCACTTGCAGCAACTAGCGGTCTCATGGTCAAGGTCGACTATGCGACAGCCGACGGAACAGCGACCACAGCCGATAACGACTACGTGGCGAGCACTGGGACGCTGATCTTTAACCCGGGAGAATTAGCCAAAACCGTAACAGTCGTAGTCAAAGGCGATCTGAAACCCGAGTTGGATGAAACAGTGCTGGTGAATCTCAGCAATCCGGTGAACTCCATCATTGCCGACTTTCAAGGTGTAGGCACCTTAACTAATGACGAACTGTTGCAATTGATCCTTGAGGAGCCGTCCAACAGTCAGGCCGCTGCGCTTGAGTCATTACTGTTCTTAAGAGATCCGTTCCCCCTTCACAGTGTCGCGGATTGGCTGAACCTGGGCGCCGATCGAAATACCAGCGTAATGGTCTTCGTGGTGAATTTAGCTTTAGCGCAGGGAGAGCCTGCCTCAGCAGTGACGGTGAGAATTGTTGATAGCATGAATCAAACATTCGACATCCCAGCTGAGAATGTGAATGCGGTGAGGGACCAGGACTTTACGCAAATTGTCTTCAGTCTACCTGACGGTTTAGCCGCTGGTCCGTGTACTGTGACAGTTAAGGCACACGGTCAAACGAGTAACGCCGGCACCATCAGAATCGTTCCGTGATTTGCTGAGCGAGCTCTTAGCCAATGGGAAGGTACTTGTTGTTGGAGGTAAGGACGAAGGCAGTTCCGCCGAGCTATATGACACGGCAAATAACAGTTGGAGTCAGACTGTAGGTCTTCGCGCCGACCGTCGTGGAGCAACACCGAATTTGTTATCGAATGGCAGGGTTTTGTTAGCTGGGGGGTTTTTTACCGGGCGCCTCAAGCTCGTTAACTGATATTTACGATCCTTCGGGCAGCGTGAGTACTGGTCCGAAAATCGTTTTTGGCAGCGTTAGAAACAACAACAATCATGATGTCTTCGTCATGGATCCTGACGGCAACAACCAGAGTCGCCTGACTACGAGCCTGGCGTATGATGATCAACCTAAGTGGTCACCCGATGGATCAAAGATCGTTTTCATGAGTGGACGCGATGGCAACTTTGAAATCTATTCAATGAATGCCGACGGGACTGCGCAAACTCGTTTGACCAAAAATCCTGCTGCCGACGGGTTTCCAGCATGGTCACCTGATGGGACAAAGATCACGTTCGTGAGTGGAAACTTAAACGATCCAGGTACATTCGAAATCTTCACGATGAATGCTGATGGGAGCAACAGGACGCAGTTGACGAATGATGCGAACGTGGATGGAGTACCAGCCTGGTCCCTGACAATTCAAAGATTGTCTTCATGAGCGGGTCCAGCATATTTGATCCAAACAGTTTTGAAATCTACGTGATGAACGGAGATGGAAGTAATCGAATAAGACTCACGAACAATAGTATCGCCGATGCGCAACCATCTTTCTCGCCAAACGGACTCAAGATACTTTTTGCTAGATGCAGCATTTTGGCTCCAAATCTCGCGGAAATCTTTTTGATGAGCACCGACGGTTCGAACCAGGTTCCACTAACCAGTAATTCTGTGACCGACGGTTTTCCTGCATGGTCGAGCGATGGCACTCAAATCATTTTTGCGTCGGGCAACATCGCGAGCGAAGCGTGTGTGGAATTTTCGTTAATGAATTCCGATGGCAGTAATGTTTCTCGCATCACAAATAACGCGGCTTTGGATTGGTTCCCGAATTACAAGCCCGGTCAAGCTGCCGCGACGATTCAGTTGAGCGCCACGAGCTATTCCAGCAATGAAGCTGGAGGTAGCCTGGCGGTTAATGTGACGCGTAGTGATAACACGAGTACGACTGCATCCGGTTAAGTATGCAACGTTCCAGCAATCGAGGACTGTCGGTCCGCCTTGCAATGTGCAAACTGTAGCTGACTCACCTCGGTGTGATTACACAGACACTCAGGGAACGCTTACCTTCGCACCGGAGAGACATCGAAGAATATTTTGATCCCGATTATCGATGACGCATATGTAGAAAATCCGGAAACTCTTGCCATTGCGCTTAGTAACCCCACCAACGCTACGGTAGGGATTCGCCCTTCCGCACTTATTACGATTACAGATAATGACACCGTAAATGGCACGAATCCCATTGACGGCACTGCTTTCTTCGTGCGGCAGCACTATATCGATTTCTTAAATCGTGAACCTGATCCTGGTGGGTTTGCTTTCTGGACGAATGAGATCACTTCGTGCGGAACAGATGCCCACTGCGTTGAAGTCAAACGGCTCAATGTGGCCGCGGCATTCTTCTTATCGATTGAATTTCAGGAAAACGCAAATTTCGTCTATCGGCTCTACAAGGGAGTACGTGGTCGACAACCTACCTACATTGAGTTTACCGCTGACCGCGCAAAGATCCCGACTGTAGATGGTGTGCGTCCTGACAGCGGCCCCTTGGTTTTCGATTTCGTAGGGCGGCCGGAGTTCGTCAATAAATATCCTTTCTTTCCGTTGAGCCCTGGTTTCATAGATATACTGCTGCAAAATGTTAAGGACACATCAGGTGTAGACCTGTCGTCTATGAGGGACGCTCTATTTCGAGAGCTTGTATTGTGTGCGGATGGTGGAGATGTTCGGATTTGTGCAATGCGGATTTTTCAACGCGTTGTAGATTCGGTGGCATTTCGCCAGGCAGTATTCCGGGAATCCTTCGTCTGGATGGAATATGCTAGTTACCTACGTCGCGGTCCGAGCGATTCACCCGACTCTAATTTCGATGGATACAATTTCTGGCTCGCAAAATTGAACCAGTTTAATGGTAACTACATCGAGGCTGAGATGGTCAAAGCTTTTATAAATTCAACTGAATATCGTCAACGCTTTGGCCCTTAGATTTCGCTTTCACTAACTTTGGCACTGATATTACCTCATCGCGTTGTAAACAACTTTCTAGAAATCCGGTGAAATCTGGATAGCAACCAATGCGGGTCAGGTTATTTAATCCGAAGGACACCATCAAACCAAGTGTCGTAATGCGAAGGAGCTCAAGCCGGGTTTGTCGCCCGTGCCTGCTCCATGTTTACGGACACAAGAGCGGACACATTTGGAGCGGATTTCACGCTGGTGTGAGGGCTAAACCCTAAATGGTTAGCAGCCAGTTAGAATCTGTTATCGCGTTCGCAATGCGGAGGTCAGCAGGTTTACCGAAATTGTCCTTATGTGTTTTGCTCTACCGCTGGTGCAAGCGAGCAGAGATCATTTAAGAAGGGCGACGCTTACGGCGAGTTCTCATCGGTTGTGATGGTCTAACTATGACTGTAAAATTATTGACTCTAAAGGATTTACGCTCGCTTGGCTCAGCAATAGAGCGACACTTGTAAGTGTCGCCTTGTGTTGTGTTTATCTACCAACCGAAATTGACGTTGTGCTCTTTTGGGCTGTGGGTCCTGCATTCGCTCGCCTTTGAAGCCAACTTGATTGACTGGGAATCTAATCTCCGAATGTTGATCCGGATTCGGGTTAGGCCGATTGATCGAAAAGCTGCCTCCAGAATTGTCGGTATGACTGCCACTTCATGAAGTTGAGGCCCCAGTGAGGACTTGCTCCTGTCATCCAACAAGTTACCCGGCCCTTGCCAAGTGTGCGTTCAGCCAAGAGTGGATACCACTTACCCTGGTTTTCAATCTCAACAATGTTTTCGCAGTCTGCTCGCATCCGACATTCATTGAAGCCCAGGATTGGCGGCAGGGTGGTCCAATCTAATCCCTTAACGGCTGAGTGTTCCGGACTAGAGCAGCGAACGACATACCCAGCCGTAGATTCCACAAGGTCATCATGCTGTAGGCATTCTATTGGAAAAGCATCGCGAAGACGTGAACGGCCCCAGCCTCCCTTGCCAAGCTCACCGGAAAAGCTGAGCCAACCGCCGTTCATATGGAAATGCCCGCCAGCAATTATCCACTCTCGTAAGAGCTCAAAGCGGTCGGGAAATACCATGGGTGTATCACCCCACTTGGCACGCTGAAAGAAATCCGGGTGCAGCATCAGACATTTCGTTTCGACGTCCGCAAAGATGATTGTGCTGGCCCAATGAAGTCTTTCGTCAAAGTCTTCAGGCGACATGTGATAAAGCTCCCAGGATGGTTGGGAGATGACTTCGGCTGACGGAATCGCACGGAGCGCATCGACAAAGGGCTGTGCGTAGTTGAGTACTTCGACATCCTTGCTGGGTGCTTCAAAGGGCGACTCGACGTACTTCTGACCGATGTGGATACACCAGTTGCCGACGTGCCAGATGCATAGCTTAGGATTCATGAGTGGTGCACTACCATTAAGCTTCTGATTTTCCATTGTGACTAGTGGATTCAAGTATGAAGTGCGCAACGTTGTTGGAAGCAGCTCAGTCGGCCCCTGAGCTGAACTACTTTGCCGCAATGCGGTTGCGACCCAGAGCCCAGGGTTGCCGCTTCGGCTACCCTGGGTTACAGGATCGATGGGTGATTCAACCGCAATGCGGTTGCGTCCACTGCCGCAACCCGTTCCGGGTTGATCATGATCGTTAACTTAATTACCCAGGGTTGAAGCAGCCCCGGGCTTTGCGACGTAACCGCTTCGCGGTACCAGTGCCTCTCGTTTTGTCTATGAGAGTTGTCTTCAAACTGAATCTACGAATGACAAATGGAAAATGAATCCGTACCAACGCTAGTTCCCTATAACAATCCCACCTCGCGTGGATCAAAAAGGAGCGGGAAGAATTGGCCACCAAGCTTCTCTCCAGCTGGAATTCGCGGCACACCTGCCAACAACGGTTCATTCGTAGAGGAACAGACGCCGTCGCTGATAACATTGATCACCGCCGCCCTTCGTGGTCGGTCGGTCCGATTCTCATATGACCCATGGACCATCAATGGGTGATGAAAGGAACACTCGCCCTTCCGCAACTCGATGGCCTTAGGCTTAAACTCGCGCTTCTGCGACTCGCTGAGTAATCCTTGAATCGTATCCATATCGTTGGCGAAGTCTTCGCGTGGCAGTAAATTCCAACGATGGCTGCCGGGCACGTAATGAACACAGCCATTCTCTCGCGTTGAATCATCCAGACCTATCCAGCACGAAAGATGTGACATCGGCTGGGTTCTGGTCCAATAGGAGTAGTCCTGATGCCAGATCACGACCCCGCCATGGTGAGCAGGCTTATAGAAAAGCTGGTCATGCCAGAAACGGACCGGCGTCTCCAGAAGTTGCCAGGCCGCAACACAAAATGCGGGATTCCACAAGAGATCATGAAAGCCAGGTGTGATACGCCAGGCTCCCAATGCATGAAAGAGAGTTTTTGTAGGATCGGCCGATTCATTAGAGTTGAACTCATAAAACAACTCATTCCCCGGATGTCCGGGATCCACCAGACCTGCCAACTCTTTGCGTAAAACTTCTATCTGCTCATCATTCAGCAATCTGATTCCCGCGAGGTATCCGTTTTCCTGATAAAACTTCACTTGCTCATCGGTCAGGCAATATTTGGCCCACTCTACGGGTGTACTGGGCTTCTTAAAAAGATTCCCTATCAAGTTGTGATGTCTGGATAAGTCTTCAACCATGTGCACTTGTCGCCTGCGAAAACCTCTGATGTGTCTCCTCTGTGCACTCAGAGATTGCACAGAAAAACCCTGGGACCCTACCGAAATTCGAGAGCACGGAATCCCGTGCCTTCAATTGTTAACTTCAGCGACCGATCCGATGCCGCACTCGGAACCTTGTTGCCAGCAACCAGGTCAAACCACTCTCCGCCACGGTCCCCGTAAGATTTTGTAGGCCTAATCACGACTTGAACATTACTCAAGCTGTGATTAGCGAGGGCCACGGTAAAGCCTACTGCTGTTTTGCCAACTGCCATATCCATGTTCTCGTTGGTTCCCACAATATCGACTACCAGTTCATCACCGCTTGAACTTAGTGCATAGCCAATGACGTCCCGCACAAGATCGGGAAAGTCTCGCACGGCGGTCGGCGCATCTGGAAAGATTGAAACAACGATTCCCTTTCCAAATCTATTCGCGATGATCGCGGCTGAGTTATCTTCAAAAGTCGCAATCACTCTCGCCTTGTTGATGGTCCACCCAGGAAGTTGGGTTTTCGTTAAAGCGAAACGACTGCCGATCTTAACGCGCCCTCCCACCGCTTCCTTAACACCAATTGCGGTGTGCGAGGACATCCCTGCTGTCTCATCAGCGCCGACAAATTCTCCGCGCTCATAGCTTCGACCCATGGGAATCTGGGGCCCAAAAGCAATGACCACGCCACCCTGTTCGACAAAACTCTTGATGAGGTCGCTATCGGTTTGCTGAAATCCCGAAACGTTTGGCAGCACGAGTAGTGTGCGCTCGATGAGAAGTCGCGCCAGCACATCCTCGTTCATGTGAAACGGATAAAACGGATAAGTCGATTCCTCGAGCGGAGGTGCGTAAGGCAAGATGTCAACCGGAATCCCGAGGACTCTAAACGCATCAAGTGCCGGCAGGAAGTAATTCGGCCAGCGCTCGATGATCCAATCCGAATAGGGAAAGTAAACCGCCAGCGGATTACGCTTCCGTGAGATTCTTGAGCTGATTAAATCAAAAGCCCTAACGCCGTCGACTACTGCCTGGTCGCTACGCTCCACTTGTTTGTGTTTTTTCAATGCCTCGTAGACATGCGCGTGATAGGTGAAGAACGAAATGCCGTCTGAATCCGTCACGGTCGCTGCGCTCAAGATCTGTGTATAGATGTTTTCATAAGTTGTCGCAGCGGTCTGCGGGTTTAAGCGGTTCTCAAGGTAACCAAACAGTTCCACGTGATTGATTGCAATCTTGTTTTGCAAACGTCTCGCACCCGCTCCGAGAGAGCAGAAATCCTTCACCCGGCGCGGCGGATACTTCTTGCGATTGTCTGTTCGATAGCTTGCCATGACACCCGCCTGATAAATGATCACATCCAGTTCTGAGACCGTGCTGAGATATCCAGCCAGCAGTGGATCATCTACGTGTGGCGCGCAGGCCGTGAGGAGCTTGGAGTCAAGACTTTTAATGTACTGACTAAACTCTCGGACATACGGCACAAAATATGTCCCACTGCCTTCCTGATAAGAATAGAAACCAGCCAGCGAAGGATGATGTTTGTAAAGGTCATACATCTCTTTCGCAATCGCTTTGATCTCCTGCATCCGATCTTGAAAAGGAGACTGCCTGGTCATATCCCAACTCACTGAAAGCAGTACGCCGAAGCCATCTTTGTCTGCCCGGCTCAAAACCAGTTCAACGAGGTCGTTCACTGAACCACTCAATACGTCCGTCTTACAGATTCTCGATGGATAGTAAGCTTTGGTTGGACTAATAAGGTTGTGAGCAATCAGGAAGTTACCGCCGACTCGGCGAAAAGCTTTTAGGTATGCATCGACGTCCTGGGCTGGCTTCTCTCTATCTATGTACGGGGCGACGAAGAAATCATTAACGAGACGTCCCAGTAGGAAACTCGCTTTACCCACGGCTGTTGGATTCGAGATCTCTCCTGCAAATACGTGGACCACGTAGAGACCCTGGGGAGCTTCGCCTGTCAGAGCAACTTCACCGTGATACATGCCCTGCTGATCTGCCACGGGCTTCAAGGCAAGATCGCGCGTCCCTACTGTTGGCGTTAAAAGAACCGCACGCACTTGTCGGCTTGCTGCCTGCACCGTGACTTCCACCCTCTCACCGCGCTGTACTCGGGAGCGATTAAGAGAGACGGTTACCTCCGGGTTTGCAAATGCCGCCGCTGAGGTCACTAATAGCAACCCAACAAGCCCGCATATTTTTTGCAGATTAAGAATGAACATATCACCCCTGCTTGGTTATACCTTTTCGCTTGATCATTCGCTCGAGACTCAACAAGTTGAGCATCAAGTGACGTGGGTGATGGAAGTTTTCAACCCGCTTGGGCATCTTCAGGAACGCTTCAAGATTCACCTTGCGATCCGAGGCATACATCCAGAGTGGTGAACCTTGTCTCTGAAGCGGATACTTCTCGCGCACGTAGGTATACGTTCTGTCGAACATATCCCTTGCCCATTGCGCATCAGTTCGCTCAAAGATGAGCATCGAACCAATAAGGGCTTCCTCCTGGGCCCACAGAACCTTGTCGACGAGCCAGACATTTCTCTCCACATTCTGTAGATTCCGAAACACGCCACCGTAAACATCGTCCCAGGCGACTTCCACATGTCGCCTAAACCAGTCCGACAAAGTGTCAATTAGTTTCTTATCTCGACGTCTTGCCGCTTCGGCCATTAGCATCCAAAGGTTTTCAATGCAGTGGCCCGTGTAAACAAGTTGAGCGTACTCGTCGGTCGGCCGTGACAAATCGTGACTCAGCAACTCATTAATAAGGCCGAATTCCGGGTTGTAATGATATTTCGTGATCGCCTCAACACAGCGATCGGCGACTTTTTCAATCTGCGCATCGGTGCGCATTTCGAGCATCTGTGTGACAAGACGGATTAGGACCATCCATACGCCCTGAATACGCGCACCCGGGAAAGACTTTGCTGTCGGACCCAAGTAAGTCTGGCCGATGGTGGGGCGGTAGTCTGGGCGGTCATAAATCTCCACGCACTTGAACAGAATCTCACGAGCCATATTCCAAAACGCGCGCTCCCCCGTCGCTTTTGAATACTCAGCCAGTCCTTCCGCGATGAAGAGGTCGCCATAGATCTCACCGTCAGCCGAAGTCAGTTGCTTCCCTTCTCGCGTCAATTCCTTGGGCCACAGTTCGCCTTGTGGTGGCTTTGATTTCAGTGTGAACTCGATAGAACGGCGAGCAACTTCGAGGTATTTCTTCTCACCCGCCAGATTGTTGTAGAGAAATGAATAGACCCAGGTACCGCGCCCTTCAAACCAACTGCTCTTGTTTTCATTTACACGAGCTCCAGTATGGTCCGCATTACACCTGAAGCCGCCCAGTTCATGATCGATGACATACTTGTCCATGAACGGGAGAAAGTCTGTGAACAGATCCTTGCGGTATTGATCACGCAGCTGAACTAAACTTAAGCCGTCGTAGTTCCGATTACTGGCTGCGACTGCGCGGCGGCCAGTCTGTTTTTGTTGGCCAGTGACGGCTGAGCTGGGCGTCGCCAACATAGCGGCACCGCCGGTTGAGACTTTCAAGAATCGTCGTCTATTCATGACCAGATACCGACGATGACAATGCCGCGGATCTCGCGGTCGGATTGTTTAGCCGACTAAGCAAGTAACGTATCGAACTGTCCACAAACTTTAAATATCGCGGTGAGTGCCTCGTCAATCCATTCCCGATCCGCCAGTAGCGCGTTTTGCGGCAGCCACAAAGAAGAGCTGCAATAGGCTTCCGCCTCAGGACAGGGATGAACGATGTGCGGCCACTGTTTGAAGAGTTGATTGTGATAGATCGGGTGCGGATATCCGGTCGATATTGGCAAACCTTCCGCTTGCAGAGCCTCGACGAACCGATCCCGTGGAACTGCAGCAATAACGTCACCCATGAATCTCATGGAAAAGAGATGGAACCCGTGGGCTGTGATCCGATCGTCGAGTTCGCCAGGCGTCGGTAGCAGCACTCCGGACTCCGCAAGGCCTGAACGCAAATCGGCAGCTCGATCCATGCGAGTTGTTACTTGTTGCGGTAACCGTTCGAGTTGATTTAATAGAAGAGCAGCCTGAAAGCCGGTCAGACGAGCGTTAGTTCCAAGGTTTACGTGTTCATACCACTCACCGCCCGTACGTCTGCCCTGATTCGCAATCGATCGCGCGCGTTCAGCCAGGTCAGGATCGCTCGTGACTAGAACCCCGCCCTCGCCCGCTGTCATGTTTTTTGATCCTTGAAAGCTAAACGACCCGAAGTGGCCAACACTGCCAACCCGTTGTCCTTTCCACTCAGCGCCGTGCGCGTGGGCGCAGTCTTCAATCAGAATCAGACTGTGCTGGCGACACAGCACGGTAAAGCGATCGAGATCCGCGGGACAGCCAGCGAAGTGTACGAGGACAATCGCACGCGTTCGTTCGGTAACTGCAGTCTCAGCAAGGGAAGGATCCAGATTGATCGTGTCCGGATCAACATCAACGAATACTGGCACCGCGCCGATGCGAGCGACCGCCGTCGCCGAGGCCACGAAAGTGATTGGCGGAACGATCACTTCGTCGCCCGGACTTACACCGGCAGCAGTCAAAGCAATTTCCAGCGAGACTGTGCCGTTTGCGGTCGCGATTCCATGTTTCGCGCCATGGTAGGCCGCAAAGCGTCGCTCGAGTTCGCCGACAGCTTCGTGATATCCGCCCCAGACTCTACTTTCCAAAACACGCAGCAGAGCCATGCGATCAGATTCGTCAAAGAGAGGCCACGCAGGCGGCTGGCGGGTAAGTGATGCTGGTCCTCCGAATAGTGCAAGTTGGGAAGCTTGTTTGTTCAAGATCTGTTTCATTATCGTATTTCACGGTTTTTGGAGTCCTTCAATCAAAGGCTCCGTATTGAGCAGGTGAAAATCAGTCACCTGAAACGGCGCTCGGTCTCGTGGCTTCTACCAGAGCTTTCACCTTTGCAGCCTGCACGACACCCTCCACACTTCCAGCGGCACGCGCCGCTCGTCCCACGTGAAATTCACGAATCGCGGTCATGTTGGCTATGGCCGCGATCTTGTGCGCATCCAATCCTCCACCTGCAATCACTTCAATCTCGGGACGTGATTGCTGCCGGTAAATCTCCAGTCGTTGGATTTTCACAGGCCAAGGGCCGGCTCCGCCGTATGTCAGTACTCGATCCACCTGTCTTAGCTTTTTGATTTCTCGAATCGCTTCAAGTGGTTCTGCTTCCTCAAAGGCATGGTGGAATGTAGCTCTCAAAGAGGGAGCACAGGCGAGGATCTGTTGCGTCAGTTCGACATCTATGCTTTTCGAGCGCAAGAAACCCACAACCAACCCGTCGATACGAAGGTGCGAGAATTCACGTGCGGCATCACAAAGGCATTCCTTCTCATCCTCACTTTTAATCCCATAACCATCACTAGCGCGCAGCATCACCCGGACCGGTATCGATACAAGAGCAATAATCTCTCGAACTAGCTCAAGAGGTGGTGTAAAACCACCGCCACCAAAGTCGCTTATTATCTCTAACCGTCCCGCACCACCTTGCTGAGCTTCAACAGCATCAGCAACAGAACAAGCGATTACTTCAAGCAAAGGCGCACCGTTTGACATTTCTGCTCAGCCCTTTTCTTCCACCGTTGCGGGCCGATCAACATCGAGGTATTTAATACGTGACTGGTAGCAGCGTAATAAATCGCTCAATGTCTGTTCACTAACACCTTCAGTGTTTGCGCTTGGCAAAACCGGCACCGGATCGCCCCGTCTCAAGAGTTCACTGACCGCCTCAATGATGATGGAATTTATGATTGCCGCACCGGCCACGGTTGATGAGGGTCCAATCCGCGATTCGAGTCCAGGTAATCCCAATAATGCATCTCCCGAAGGCACGCAGTTGTCGATCACTACATCAACAACTTCGTATAAACGTTTTCCTGATGAGTGTCGGGGGCTGGACTTACTCGACTGCTCCAGGCTTGTGATAGCGATTACCTTTAAGCCCAACGCTTTCATCTCGAGGGCCATTTCCATAGGTGCAGCATTGCGGCCGGAATTCGAAATAACAATACCGACGTCAACGCTTCGCACATCCACCTCAGATAGCAACTTGCGGGAAAAGCCACTCTCCTGCTCAGTTCTTGTACTCTCGAGTGCGCCCCTAAGGAAGATCAACCGCTCGTGAAGAATCGGATTGACCGCTGCGATCCCGCCCGCGCGAAAGAATGCTTCATCTGCAATAAGGTGCGAATGGCCTGTGCCGAAGGTGTGAATAATGCCGCCCGCAGAAAGAGCGTTAGCGACAAGTACTCCAGCTTGTTCGATATTGTTTGCCTGCTCGCGCTTGATTCGTTCGAGAACGCCTTGTAGGCCATCGATGTATTCCAGGAACGCCACGCATCTAGCTCCCTTCCTTGCTAACCAGACTTTCTTGTTCGTCTTGTCTGGGTCGTTGTTTCAACTTCTCAAGTACGATGTCATTTACTTGCCACCCCAATGATTTGCAGCCGAGTAAGTACGCGCCGATCACTGGCTCAAACTCAGGCGACACTATTGAGACCCTGCGCACGTTTCGTTTAAGTGTTTCGACGAATCTTTCACGCAACAAATGACACGATTCAAGAACCGAACCCTGATATGAAACCGAAACCTTAGACTGATCGAGTCCCAGTTGACGGATCGCCGCCTCAACGCTTTCCGCAAGGTCTTGCGCCGCTCGAAAGAAGAGGCTGCGTGCCACTTCATCTCCTTCCTGCGCAACCTCGTACGCCACCCTACTCAGAGCCGCGATCTCGCGTGTTTCCATCCCGTCGACATAAACCCGTGTCACCGTTTCTGGGAATTCAGCAAGTCCTAACGCTAGTAACAACCTTGGAACCAAAAGTGTTTCGGGACCGCGTCCGTCATAGGCCGTCGCCGCCGCGCGGAGTGCCATTTGCCCAATCCGGTAAGCGCTACCCTCATCTCCAAAGATTGGTCCCCAGCCGCCAACCTTTACGCGCTCACCGTTTGCTCCGATTCCGAGAACTACCGAGCCTGTTCCGGCAAGAGCAATCACTCCGGGTTTGAGTTGCAACGCGCCGGCATGGGCTATGACCATGTCGCCGTTAATCACCAGGTTTTCAAAACCCAAATCCCGCAGTAACTCCTCCATTTCGTCCGCGCCTGCTCCGTCAAAATCAACTCCGGCCAATCCCGCCGATAAACAAGCGACGTCGGCACGGTTTACTCGGATGCGCGCAAGGGTCTCGTCAGTCGCGTTCGCCAGTGATTGTCTGACGGTATCGCGATCAACAAGCAGGTGGTTCGATGGGCCACTCGTGCTTTCACTAACGACTTGGCCGCTGCAGTCAATTGCCAAACATCGTGTCCGGCTTCCACCACCATCAATGGCGAGAATGAGTTTCATATCTTTGGAGGGGCGGCACTCCGTGGCCGCCTCTCGTTACGCAGCTGCGCGAATTGCGACCGAGGGCATGCCGGACGGCGGCCACGGAGTGCCGCCCCTACAATAGCCACCGATCAAACCATTCGTAGGCGCGTCTGGAAACATCTTCTGGAAAGCTGTGTCCGCCTTTGAAGAAATGACTCTCAATCTTGCCCGCCCCATTCAGAAGGCTATAGACAGGCTCGATGCGAGCGAGCGCACGGCGGGCACTCCAGCCTGCATTGGGAAAAACAAAATCTTCATCAGAGGTCGACAAGAAAAGCGGTCGTGGTGCGATGAGCGACAAAAGCTCGTGCGTATCGAACGGTGTCTGGATGACTTCTGAGTCAGGCACCGCTCGATAGAAATCCATGTTGATGTACGGATTCTTAACATAGAACCCAAGACGCGGGATGAGCGCTGTCGCGTGCGACCAGCGCCAGGTGTTGCCATCAATGCGGAAGGTGTCGAATCCACAATTGCTCGCGCCTACACGAATACGTTCGTCGAAAGCCATTGCGAAGAGCGTTGTAATGCCCCCATGCGAATGGCCGACCGCACCGATGAGCGCCGGGTCAACAAAGTCCAGCGTCTGCAAATAGTCAACAGCCCGTCTCATGTCCCAGATCATTTTGCCGAGCAATGACCATTGCGGATGCCTCCGATAAAATGGGATCGCGTCGCCGTAATGACCGCTTGCCGCGACATGTCGTTCGCCGAAACAGATGGCGTCATAAGTGAATGTTACGAAACCCCGCTTGACCAGATGCAGAGCAGTCTGCAATTGCGGATTGCCCGCAAGTCCGGCAGGTTCTTTTTTTCCTGCTTGCGTCGTCTGATGCGGACAGATAATCGCCGGAGTTTTATTGCGGAGCTTTTCCGGAATGAGCAAATACGAGGGGACAACTTCGTTCGACTCGGTTTGAAAAACAAGTTTCCGCAAATTGTAGCCGTCACGCGACGTTTCTTCTGTTTTTTCGACGGCCAATGGCGGTTTCGATTTCGGCGACTCACCAAGAAAGATTTGCAAACGATTTCTTATTTCTTCGCGCCGCGTTTGCCACGCTTGCGGGGTCGTGATTTTTTCATTTCCCCTTAGAAGCAAATCAATCAACTCAGCGCGGCCCGATTGCGGACCGGAGACTTGCGAGCGCACAGTCTTTGTTATCTTTCGCCATTCTTCCCAACTCCAATCAACATAATCGTATTCGCTTTTCGGTAAAGGTCTTTGCGCACTGGCGGCTGGCGCGTCAAACAGCGCCGCGCTTGCGACCGCCAATCCTGCTAATTCCAAAAACTCTCTACGCTCTACTTTCACGGTATCTCGCAAACCTTTCATCGCTCTAACCGCGCATCGGCAGGATTGATGTTCTCACCGGCGCGAAGGTTTACGCGCACGGTGCTCGGTTGAACTTATCGCGCTCAATTATGATTTTGTAATCCACACGCTCGATACTTTGTTCATAATTTTATTTCATCTCTTTTCAGCGAAACATGATTTTCAAATCATGCTGGCTGCTTGGAGTCCCTAATGAAATCGTGCCGTCTGAGCGGTTGAAGCTAAAGGCGTTTGCATTCACCTCCTTGCTATCGAGCAAAACGCGGACGGGTTTCTTGCCAACAAACAAGGTAATTCTCGCCGCCGTTTCGGCATTGTAAGTCGCCTCAATTTTGTGAACGCTAAAACTGGCAGCAACGCTCACCTGATGGTCACTGGAAAACAGAACTTGATTTCCGCGCCGCAATGAGCGTGCGTTATGGACGGCGAATATTTCCAGATCGTTCGTGCTCAAAGTAATTGTCAGAGTTGCTGCATCCGCCACCCACTCTCCGTGACGAATCGTTTGGCGTTCCATACCGCGACGAAACATAACCAAGTCCGTCTTGGCGGCGCGTGTGACGCGGATTCCCTTCAGATTGTCGCCGGCAATTTCGGTAATCTGACTGCTTAGACTCTGTGCCGCGCCTTCATTTTTCCCCGGGACTAATGCCGTCAGAAACTGTGCTTCGTTCATCGGGTTGAGTGTTCTGAAAGCGAGATAAGCCGTTTGGGCCGTCGTTTCGGTAGGAGTTCGGGCTGCAAAAATGTGATACGGAATCCGCCCGTTTTCAACGCTCAATTTTGCCGCATTCGATAGAAATGAACGCACGACCAACGACGCTTTGTCGCCGTTGTAAATCGCGGTTAAGTCTTTGGTTTTGATTTTCTCGCGATTTGGCAAATGTAGTAAGAAATCAAATCGCGCGGGCTGTCCGTTCACTTTCAAATCGTCAAAAACGACAAAATATGATGGCTTAACAAAAACAATGCGCCGCACATAGCGAGCCAAACGGTTTTGATAAACCGAAGACAATTCGCTTCCAACGCCGTCGTAAAAAGCGCTCGTGATTGAATCCGTGATGTGGGGATAACTGTTGAGAGCCGGAAATTGGAGGGTGTCGGCAATCGTTTGGCTTTCCGGGTTGCCGTCAACCAAAACTGTGTTGTGTCCTACGGCCTGAGTGAAGAACGTCGCGTAGTAAGGGTCTTTATAATAGTCCGACCAGCCCGCTTCGCTGATCAGGGCTTCGCCGAATGCAGTCAGGAGAAACGAACCTTGATCCGAATGATGATGATTGAAAGTTGGCCCAGCGCGAAACAGGAAGACCATGTCATCGGCCGCCCAACCAGACCGAAAGACGGCGTTTCCCTTTTGCGAGAAGATTCGAGAGTTGGGAAGCGTTGGCGGTTGCGGCGCGATGGACTCGTCGTAAAAGATGAACTTGCTAAGCGATGGCCGGTCGAATTGTGAGTAGTACCAGCGCACCAGCGGCTCTTTTGATCGATAAACGAGCGCCGGAATACCGTGGCCTGCAGGCGGATGCGTGTCACCCATATCAGGGCTACCGCTGATCGGTTGGGCCAGGGTATAAATCGGATAAGCAAGCGACTCCAGGACATGAGTGTGTTTCCAATAGTCGACGCCAAAGGCACGGCGTACAGCTTCAATCGCCGGCGCTAAAGTTTCGAGGTCGAACTCCTGATAACTGATTCCCTCACCATAACTGCCATCAGGGAGAAAACTTGCCCTGATGTGATCTTCAAGCTTGCGCAGAAGCCCTCCAAGGTAAATCTCAAAACGGCCGTCGGTATCTCCATCACGAAGATCGTTCGCAATCGTTGCGGCAGCAATGAGCGCGCCACCCACGGTATGGGCAATCCAGTTGCTCGTGTTAGCCATGAGACGATTGTCCGCAACGTACTCCTTGAAGGTCGGGACTATCGATTTCTCAAACAACGCTCGACGAACCAACGCACGCTCGCTTTCCGAGAGGTCGTCATAGAGAAGGTCGTAGCCCAGTGCCACGTCGGCCGCGAGCAGTCCGGCGGGGTAGTAAGTGTGTTGTCCGTGAGATCTGAACCAGGGAGGCTCCCAATGTTTCCAGCGCGCGACATCAAGTAGCGCCGCCTTTGCCGCTGTCCGTGGTTCCTCGCTACCCGTGATGTAGGCCTCAAGAGCATTGTGGGCAATACGAGAACGCGCGCGATTGAGTACGTCGAAGTAGCCGAGCAGCGAGGGTAACAAGTACTCCGTATCGAGCAGTTCAAACACGTCGCCGCCGTGCGCTAATTCGCCGCTTGCTCGCGCTGTTTTCGCAGTCGTCTGCAAGTATGACCACAAGGTCGCAAGTTTCGGATTGCGGGAACGTTCGATCAACTTCTGGCGATCGGCCGCATCAAAGAAGAGGTGCGGATGATTGACAGCCTTTTGGGGCCGAACAACTACCCGAACAGAAGTCTTGACTGTTTTTCCATCGCTGGTGGTCCCGCGCAAATGCGCCAGCCATATCCCTTCCGGATCCGAAGGCCGCAAATTGTAGACAGCATTGTTTGACCAGATGCCATCACCTGCAGCCTTGTCGCCATGTGTGCCATCGTCGTAGAGCTTTTCGGTGGTGACAACGCGCTCGGTCTGCGTTTCCAGGGAACAATCAACTCGTACAATTGGCACGGGCGCGCGAGCTTCTACGATCACTGTCTCTCCCGAGCGATAACTCTGCGCGCTTATCAACTCCGGCCAAGGCTCGATTAACTCGGTGCGTGGCGCTGTCACGTCAAAGCGTGTCGCACGTGCGCCTGAAATCGTGACGTCGTCAATTATGAAGCGATAAGTGACATCCGGATCACCTTGCGGAATGTTGGCTACGACATAAACTGCTTCGACGCCAACTCCAGTTTTCGGTAGTCCCAGTTCGTTTACCGATACGTCAACAACATTCCATTCGTTTGTCCTGGTTGTTAATTTGGTGGCGTATGGACGAGCATCGATTCCAGCCAGGCCAACTTCAATTGTTCCACCAGTCGTTGGGGAGTTGAGTCGATAAGCGAATCGCACTCGCGAGTCACTATCAATTGTCATTCTTATTTTTTTGATAAACCCGAAGCGTTGAGTTCCTGCGCGGTTCGGCTTAACTGTACGCATCGATGCGCGGCCACCTGGCGCACCATAATCTGTTGTCGGCGATAAACTTGGTTCATAGCCGATATCTTGAGCGGGTGGATAGCTGGCCCACTGGCCGAGGCTATCACTCTGAAAATCTTCGCGCATCGTGTAAGGCTGGGTTAGTGTCGAGGTTGAAGGACTTGTGTGAGCAACTCCATTCTTTATCAGAAGGCAAGCGATCAAGGCGCACAGAAGGACACTCAATGACATTCGACTCGTCAGATGTGATTGTGATGTAAGCGTCAAATGATTCACACTCGCAAACTGCATTCGATTGCTTCGCCTCAAACGTCTGAAGTCTTACCTCTCATTCACACCGGGCTTCAGCCCGGTGATCAAGGCGCGAGGGATCACCCGAACCGTTTCAACGGTTTCTCCGTCGGGGCTGGTGATGCAACTCCTTCGTACTCAACCGCCTCAATGATCTTGAGAAGGAGTAAACCGTTAAAACGGTTCATTAAACTTCTCTTCTGAATATCACCGGGCTGAAGCCCGGTGTGAATGAAAGATGGCGTTTCGAACTTTTGCAGACCTCACTCGATTCCCCTACAACTACCGCTTGAATGCTGCTTCCAACGTGGGCCAAAGTTTTTCTATCGTTAGGTTACCTGCGGAAAAAATAACGATCCCATTCGGCTTAGCCTTCCGTGCCGCTTCAATCGAACGCGTGAGTTTTTCCGGAGGACAGAATCCTGCCGGCAGATCACGACGCAATTGAAGTAGGGCTGCCACAAGTTTATCAATTGCATCGGGCGTGAAAGTACGGGCACCGTCGGCTACTACAGGAGCAACCAGCAATCCAATCTCGCGCTCACGCTCGGGTGCAAACTGTGCGAGGCGTTCGCCAAGCGCTTCGTAACTTTTGCTGATTGCACGTGCTCTTTCGGCGCGTCCAGTCGCGTCGGTTGTGGGTAAATTCTTCAGGTCGCCTACCTGCTCACGGAGGTCTTCGAGTGGCTTCAACTCTTCGCGACAGAGATAGGTGGACGCGATACCAGCGTAAAGCGGTTTCTCACCACGGGTCCATTCGATTTGGCGTGCAGTAGTTTCAGGCAAGTGGTCCAGATAAGCTTCCAAGTTGCCCTGGAAGAAACTTCGATAGGTCATTGGCATAAAAACATCTACCCAACGCGACCACTCGTGCCATCGCTGACCGATAAAACGTCCACTCTGAACCGGATTCTTAAACACCGCCGCCGAAATCTCGATCTTCGGATTGATTTTTTTGATCCGTTCGCGTGCCTCGCGAACAAATGTATCGATCTGATGAGCGCGGTATTCGTAAAAGTAATAGCGCATATCGGGTGGCCCACCGGGGATGGTGCGGCCGTTCAAAATATAGTCGGCCATTTCCCTTCGATCGCGCTGCTGCCAGTCGACGGGAATCATGGTCACGTCACTCCAATTAGCTTCGATATGCTCCTGAACATGCTTAACGCTGTAGCGCTCTGGCGCGCCAGTCTCGTAACTCAACATCGCATAGCGTGGAATGTGTTTCAGACAGTAATCGCAGAAGCAATAGCCTTCCGGTGAAACGTCACCAGGGTAGCGGACGTAGTCGTGATGAATACTGTCAACGGAGTAGTTCGTTGCGATCTCTTCGATCATGGGTAGTAGCCATTGGTCTGTATAGCCGGGTCGCTGCGCTGGACACATCCAAACGTAACCATAGTGTCGTTTGGCCACGCCTAAAGTTTCTGAGGCTGTGGTGGTCCCATCGGGATTGAGCATGGCCCATTCAGGATGTTCTCGATAGGCTGCCCCACGCTCACCTTCTGCGAAATCAACGAGCCAGGCATCAACTTTTATGCCTTGTGCATGCGCCGCGCGCGTGAGATGTTCGAGCACGTCAAACGATTCGTAACCTCTGGCAATGGCTTGCGGAAACTTTTTGCTTTTCCAGTAGATCTCACCGGCCATGCCCTTAATGTCCATGACGATCGTGTCGATATTTGCTCGTTTGCATTTCGTCACAAACTCGCGCACTGACTCGGCGCTCTTACCGACATCCGGCGGATGTGACCAGAGGGCGTGTCCTTCTCTGGGTTGAATAGTTTTCGTTTCCTGGGCACGGCTGGGGTTTGTCGTCAAAACGATCAACGATACCAAGAGCACCACGGTTGCTATCAAAGTCATCCCTTTCCGCACGTTAAGTCACCAACCTCTCTGTTAACTTGCCAATGTTCGATATGCTTTAGCCTGTCGTGACGAATTGATGAAGGGTCGCTTTGAAACTTACTCCGTTTCCTGTCAAACCACGACAAGCTAAAGCATATCGAACGTGGGCTCTGGCGAATGTTCGTCTCCGTTAGCCGATGACAGTCCGCGAAAGACTCCACGACGCGCCCAGCGTCGGATGAAAAGACCACCACTCAAAAGCATCACTGCCAGCGTGATGAAAAACGTCACCCAATGACGTCCCAGAGGACTGATGACCGCCAGAATTGCGGCAGTGCAGAAGACGATGCCAAGACCACAATCAATTAGGTCGGTCAGAGTTTCCCTGCGAATCTCACGACGGGTTTCCGCTGCGAAGTCCTTTATTACTGGTCCCCACAACCCCGGCGGCCGGCAGCGCGCATAAAACTCGCGCAATGTTTCGATCCGCTCGGGCTTCGTCAGGTAGGTCACCGCAATGATGGTTGCAAAACCGAGTCCAAATAGAAGTAAAAACCCTTGCCAGAACGGGTGCGACTGTTCATTGGAAAAGCCCAGTGGAAACCAAACGATGTAGCTCAATGGCAACCCAATGATGAGTGCGGCTGCTTCACCGTATATGTTCAGACGCCACCAAAAGAAGCGAAGCCACGATAAAGGCAGGATAAAAGCAAATACAACTGAGTTGATGAACAGAAACCACGCACGCAAACCTGCTACGAAGTAGTAAGCGACGAAGAGTGAAAGTGCAAAGATCACAACCGAGCTGATACGTCCTACCCAGACATAGTGCCGCTCAGTTTCAGTGGGTCTAATAAATGGCTTGTA
>DASYRR010000014.1:0-10279 GCA_036004125.1 Pyrinomonadaceae bacterium
CGTCGGTGCCCGGGACTAACGATGGCATTCGTGAGGCAGTTGTGGATCGGTTAGATGCGAATGATGAATATCGAAAGCTGTTCGGCAAAAACTTCCCTGAGGTGAAGTCAGGCGGCCCGATCACTTACGAGATGCTCGCTCGTGCGATCGCGGAGTTCGAATTCACGCTCGTCTTCGCAGACGCACCGATTGATAAATTTGCGCGCGGGCAGAAGAATGCTATGACCGAAGATGAGAAACGCGGTGCCCTGATCTTTTTTGGGTCAGGCACCTGCGTTAGCTGCCACTCGGTTTCAGGGCAATCGAATGAGATGTTCAGCGATTTCCGGCAGCACGTTGCCGGTATTCCTCAGATCGCACCTGCCGTTGGAAACGTCACGTTTGATGGCCCTGGCGCGAACGAGGATTTTGGTTTGGAGCAGGTCACCGGTAATCCAAATGACCGCTATGCCTTCAGAACCTCGCCGCTGCGAAATCTAGACTTGCAACCGACCTTCTTCCATAACGGTTCCTTCACCAGACTGGAAGACGCGATGCGCTATCACTTGAATGTGATCGGCTCAGCACCGAGTTATGACCCAGTCGCAGCAGGTATCGATGATGACCTGCAAGGTCCACGAGGACCCATTGCCCCGGTTCTAGCGCGTCTTGATCCCGCTCTGGCGACGCCAGTGAACTTGTCTAATGACGAGTTTCGTCAACTCATCGCCTTCCTGCGCACGGGGCTTCTTGATCCAAGAGCGAATGCGCACGATCTGCGCAAGCTTATTCCGGCTCGGGTGCCCAGTGGCAGGCCTATTCACGCTTTCCAGTAGAGATTGAATTAGCTGCTGCTCTGCGACCTGAATTTACACAGCGAAAAGGCGCGACGGTTTTGGACCGTCGCGCCTAATCTAAATGTGGTCACCGTCCTCACCCCGGCAACCACTGTGATGGAAGGATTCACCAACCATCTAGTTGTAGCCCACAATACCCGAATACCACGCGCAATCCAAACGGATGACGACTACGATGCATCCGAACAATATTAACGCTTCTTCGTATTCTTCTTGGAGGTACGTTTCTTTGCACTGCGTGCCTTAGTCTTCATTGGTGCTGATTTGCTCGAACTCACGGACTCAGTCTTCCTTGAGCTGACTGCCTTAGCTCTCTTCGAACTTAACTTCACGACCGATGCCTTCTTTCTGACAGACTTTTTATAAGCCTGTTTTGTCGGTCTGGGTCGTTCGGGCAGCTCGGGCAACCATTCAATATCGAGTATTGGCTGAAGCTCGATGCCATTCGGTGCGGCAAACCTCTTTCCGTGAAATCCACTAAAAAATCCCACGCCCGTAACTCGCACAGGCGTCACCGGACTCAAATATGAAAAAGATGTGCTCGCAGATAATCTCTCTTCGAGTTTATTTCTAACGCTTGCGAAAGACTCCAGCCATCGAGAATCACTGGCCAAACTATCATGGTCTGGTACCTCGGCAAGTATTCTCACATCATCACCACCCTCGAGAACCAATCGGTAACTTTCGCGTTGGTTCAGCCTAAAGGCCAAGAGGCCGGCATCAACCGACCATACGGTAGTTTCGACTGGCACCGAACGTTGTGAATGGTACTTACTACCAGCGCCAATCATGGGCGGCATATCAGTCGGTCGCTTCTGATCGATCAGTTGCTGAACCGTCGTTAAGACTGGCTTCGGATTCACTTTCGAAACATCCTGGTCGGTACCGGTTCTTACCGGCCAGCGTTCTGGCATTCTCTCCTTAGGGACCTGGGTTTGGATATCTTCGTCCGTCTGAGCAGATACTGCTAACCTTTCGAGTCTGTCGAGTACGGCCGCCTCAACCTCAGCCAGGGGTGTTCGCAGAATATCAACTTGCCTCGATTCAGCCACAGCGACATCAAAAAGCCGCTTCTGCCGAGCGCTTTCTGGCTTTGCGTCACTTCGCGTCCAAATTATTCGAGAGAACGCCGGGTCTGAAGCTCGCTCGCCGGCAAACTGAAACTGCAACTCCGATATTGATCGATTCCCTCCGTCTGGATAACTGCCATATTTTTGGCCCAGGAGATGAATGGAAATGTTTGATCGTCGAAGATAATCCTGCACAGTGTTCTTGAACCTTGTCGCCGTGATTGGAAGTTCCCGGTCAGGCAAAACGAGATAGCCCTGCTGCTCCAAGGATCGCTTTAGCCGATCGCGCTCATCGCGAAGTTCTCGCGTCGTTTCGGCCAGATAGACCGTACGCTGCAGGGGGCTGAGTGTCGCTGGGCGAGTCCTGCGGAGAACCTGGAGAACTCTCGCGATGTCTGACGCAAGCTCGTCCAGCCTCTCCACGGATCTATTGGTGTCGAGCTGAAGGTCAGGACGTTCGTAGAGATCATCTAAAACGTTGTGTCGCCCCATCGACCCTCGCAGAGTCGGCGGCAGTTGTTCTGACGGGAAAGGTCGCAAAAACGCCTTGAATATTCGGTTCCCTGCACGCTCACTAAGGTCACTCTTTAATTCGGCCGCATGGATCGCCTCGAGCTCACTCTTACAGTATTCGGAGTTCAAGTAGGCGTCGGTTATCACAATCACAAAAACTGTGCTTCTATCAATTGCCTCGCGAATCCTATCCGGGAATCGGCCTGCTGTAGCTAGTTGCGTATCGCGAAACATATTTGGTGTTTCTCCAATGAGTTCAGCGAGACGGCTCGATAGACGTTCTACAAACTTGTCGATAAGGCTCGGCGCATCTGCTGTGCGACGTTGGTTGTCCGAATGCGCATAGCTGATGAAAACATCGTATTCAAATTCGCGTTTCCGAAGTTCTGTTTGAGGAGGTTCTGGCCTGGTCTTAAGCCACGATTGAATTGAAGGGATAATTATTTTTTCCATCGAGCCCTCCAAATCGGCAGTGTCATCATAGGTGACGAGTCTCATTAAGGAAGGGTAACGCTGCAGATCCTTGAACAGCCCGGCTTGTGGCGACTGACGCCGCATTATCAGCTGCACAGGAATGGAAAGCTGCAAGAACATCTGCAAATCAGATCGATCGATCGAGGCATCAGTCAAATCAACAATGACGAAGTCTACATCCTGCGCTATTTCGATCAGTCTGCTTTTGGAGCCAATCGGCCGCCAAATGGCGACAGAGAGATAGTTCCAACGGAGCAGCGCACGATCAATCGAGACCCTAATAGCGCCCCTTCTCCCCAACGCTCCTAATACCAGAACCGGTCGCCTACTAAGGCTTCTCAATGCTTCAGCCGCCGTATGCCCCACTTCGCGATCGAGATCTGCCACCGCTCTGGCTAAACCAACTACCGCATCTTCGGTTTGAATGTTAGCCAGCGCTAGAACGCAAGCTCGTCTGACCGCGACCTCCGGATCTTCCAGACGATCAATCAAACGTCGCACGGCTTCGTCGGAAGCCGGCTGTGTTTCTCCGAGCAGTTTCGCGGACTCTAGCCGGACACTCACTTCCTCGCTCAGAAGACCTTCCATTGAATCGCTGACGTCCGCGGATGTTTCCCTCTTTTCACTCTCTTCCGTTGCACCAAAATATTCCGGATGTCGAGCGTGCCACTCATCTAGTATTTGTGACGTCGATCGCAGCGTCGTATTCCCAATCTTCAGCTCATCGTCCTGCAAAGTATCAAAGAACTCTCTGGCCCGTTCTCTATCTCCAAGCTCAAGAGCTTGAACACCTGCTGCGTAATTCAACAATCGCGGGAAGTTTGAAAGTGGCGCCGCAAGCGCTGAAGCCAAACCACCCAGTTGAACGCGTGCAACAATGTCGCTCGTTGAGCTCGCATTCTCGAGCGCCGCCGCAAGTTGCTGTGCCGCCGCTGATGGATCTGCAAAAGCGAACGCGACCCAGCGCTGCATCTCCAAATAATCTCGCCAAAGCTGATCCTGACTGCCCGAGGCGAGACGGTCATAGTGGTCGACGTACGCCAGGAGGAAGTCTGCAACTTTCTCAATTCGAGGTTCAGGTTCATCGGCGTAATTGGCGGCGAGATTCTCTAATAACAAGGCTCTCACTTGAGGATCGAACTTGAAATATCCACGGCCCAGTTCTTCGCATAACGGCGAAAACAAGATATCTGCCTCAAGTGCCGGATAATCTGCAGCTTCCGGAACAAAGTTTCGTCTCAACAGGTGGAGTAACTCAGGTTGGATGCCTTGTGGAACAGCCGCATGCATTGCAAGTCGCAAAGCTGACTCACCGCGCAGCTTCGCAAACCGCATCAACTCTTCGTAAGCGGCCAAAGGGCTCAGTTCTTCAGCTGTTTCTGCCATGAGAATCAGTTTGCTTTCAGCGGCTTGCCTCGCAATACATCGATTGCTCTTACTAATCCCTCTTCGTTGAGGTGGAGCATACTGGCGTAAGACAGTTGGCTAATTTTCTCGGCCGAAGAATTTTTCCAACGATCGGCGGGCATCGGATTCATCCAAACGATGGGCTGCCAATGGCGCCAAACCTGAGCCAGGAAATCCGCGCTCTCCTGGACACGTTGGCGGCGGTTGAAGCCACGAACTGCACCAGCGTCACTAAAGACCAATAGAGTACTGCTCGAGCATTCCTTCAAAACTTTTTCAATTGGAATTGGACGAGTGAGAGTGTCTCGTCTGTAAAAAACGTCTGCCGGTACGTTGTGGAAATAATAGACAGCAGCTTGTCCAAGGTGACTTGTCTGTAAAGACTCGACGATCATCCGTTGAAAATCCTGCCAGGGCAACATGCTGTTGCTGACGTCCATCAACAGGACAAGTTTCGCCTGGTTGCGCCGGGCAGGCACCAATACAGGACTCTCTAGAATACCCATACAGCACTGTTGATCTATCGTGGCATCCAAATCCAACTCCACCCTGGGTCCTTCTCGTCGAGCTGCTCGAAATCTCCTCCAAATGATCGTGAGGGCACGAAGCGACACATTAGGCCGTCGAGCAAGAATGAACATCTCTTCATAATTGGGCTCGACTCGCGCGCGAGGTAATCCCATCCCTTCCTCGCGATTGCGAGAGACGATCTCAGCGGAAGGCACGGAACGCCGATCTTGAATAGGGGTTTTGGTCGGCTGCGTTGGAGGAAGCGGCTGGCCAGTCGTCGCTGGTTTGGGAAGTTGTTCAACCTCAGGCTGTTTTATTGACTCGCCGGCAATCTTCCTTACCTGTTCGTCTGAAGGAAAAGGAAAACGACGAAAGAGCAAATCCAACTGACGTGATTCTTCATTCGTTCGCGCCCACAGCGTGTGGCACAACCAGAGCAGGTTTTCTCGACTTCCGGTACCAAACCCACCGCGCAAAGCGGACAGCGCATCTTGGTAGTCTCGAATACCAAGAGGAAAGCCGGAACGTACCAGGTGCAGGAAGAGACCTTCTAAAACAAATCCGTCATTCACGACTTTGCTTCACTTGATTTCTTTGCGACCGCTTCGTGAGCGTCAATATCGCTCATGTTCTTGAAAAGTAGCTGCCAGTAAGGCGGGAGTTCAGGATCCTTAGTTAACTCCTGCACAGTCTTACCCTTCCAGTGAAGGATCCTGATCCAATCGATCAACTCGCTTGTGCTAGGAGGTTTTTGAGCACTACCCACGGCCTTGGCTCTCACCTTGAGGAACGAATCGATCGCCGCTTTTAGTATCTTTTCGTTCATCTGACGAGTGGTCAGCTTCGTGTTCTTTCTAACTATGTCCCGCAATTCATCAGATGTCCGTGGAAAAAGAAGGCGCACATAAATGCAGCGTCTCAAAAAAGGTTCAGGCAGTCGCTTCTCTCTGTTGCTGGTGATTACGACAATTGGTTGGGTCTTCTTGTCTGATTGAATCTTCCTGCCGAAGCCATTGGTAGTCTTGCACTTCTTTTCTTCTTCTAACGGCAGATCAGAGATTTCAAAAGAGAAGGTGTCTAACACATCCAACAAGTCGTTTGGAAAATCGATGTCGGCCTTGTCGATCTCGTCGATTAACACCACCGAACGTTTAGGCTGGTGCAGTGCGTTTCCGAGCGGTCCTAAACTGAGATACGGATAAATGAACTGGGCATTAGGATTCAGTTGGCTCTGAGCGTCCTGTAGCCGGCGTAAGGAATTAACGCGATACAAGAGATCCTGTGCGCGTGAAGTGCTCTTTATAGGTATTTTAGTAACCGCACCTAACTTTTTCTCGGCGGCTATTGAATAAGCGAGCATTGTTTTGCCGCATCCCGGTTCACCTTCAACCAGGATCGGACGATTCAAATGGATCGCCAGATTTACTCCGTCTGCGACATTAGGAGGCGCAAGATAGAAATCTGTTTTGTCGCCTCGATACAAGGGCTGAGTCACGGTTTTTCTCCAAGTGTCCAAAGACTGGTATTTGCTAGCCGATCAAAAACTCGTAATGGCGTGCCGTCGTCCTTGCCTTTCACTTTGTTCAAAGCGACATTTACCAACTTCGCGCGTCTTCCGTCATCAGGAACGTCTAGAGCGTCAAACCAATCGGCTATATCAACAGCATCGAAGTCGTCTAGAGACGGCAATAGCCACATGCGCGCATAGTCGTCAGGAATCGGGGCCCCGGTAAAGGTCGAGATCATACCGGCGGCTAAACCTGACTGATCATCATAGTCAACCACTATCGCAACAAGTCGATGCTGAGTTTCTGATGGCTTCTCTTTCTGCAATTTCACCAAACGCGTGTAAAGCGGTTTCCAGAACTCCTCATACCAGGCGATCACTCCTCCCGAAAGACGATAGATTTGGTCCAAGATGAATCCAAGCTGGTGATGTTGTAGTTCTTCATGAATCAGCTCAGCCAGTTCGTCGGGCGAAGCCACCTCGGTGCCTTTTTCTAATACTCCAACGCTCTCGCCTGCCCACTGCGTTAACGCGTTAAGATCGTACTGCTCGACCTGAGGTCGTCCGATCTCTATCGGTCGGCCGATGCGGAGTTTCTTGTTGGTTAATAGTTGACGCAGGAAAACTCGTTGTCCGGAGTCCTCATTGCCATGGATCAACAGCGCTATGGCGGGTACTTCTGGATATATAGCAGCTAGATTAAGTATCTTTTCGAAAACCTTTATGTGATCAGCTCGTCCAAGCAGGCCCCACTCTTCATCTGCGACGCGTCGAGGCGGCGCAGCATGCTCCACTACATCCACTCCGCCGGTTGCGGCGTCTAGAGGTCGGCCCAATCTCCATTGCAACCCGATGACAATGACTTGTTCACGCAGCTCATTGACGTTCCGAAACCATGTTACCGTTTTCCAATCTCCTGTTACCTCGGTATGAAAGGCTTTTAATAGTGCTGCGTGCTTCTTTTGCTTTGCTTTTCCATCTGGAATCAATTTAGCGGCACTCGCCGTCAATTCCTTTTCAGCGTCGCTGGGACTCTTCGGCATCAATATGGCAATAGGTGGAGGTTTATCGCTTGCCCACTTCTTCAATGCCCATGTGAACTCAAGATGAGTTATGGATTGCTTATAACCATTTGGGATCGATCCGTACCAATAGCCGAAGATACCAATGAACCCATTCGCTTCTTCCAGTCGTTGCTTACATGTCTCCACAGTCGCGCCATATGTGTTTATCCACTCTTCACTTAAGAAACACGCGATTCTTGCCCGTGTGTGCAGAACGTCCTTGACCTCCTGCCTGAATTCTTCCAGATCGCCTATTGTGGAGCTGAGAAAAACTACCCACGCTCCGGAAGCCCCTAAATCTGCAACAGACTCGGCCGTTGCGGAGCGCCCGGCCTCAAGGGGCTTAATGATGACGGAGTTTCCTTGATAGGTGTTATCCATTGGCATGGTGATGATGGCACCTGCGGGAACGACTGATGAGGGTGCCGCGGCAGCATTATGAACAGCTGTGCACAGCCTGTCTACAAAAATGCCATCGATATCACAATGAATACCTTTTCGATTCGCCCCAAAACTCCGAACCGGTGGTGTCCGTGTTTTTGACACAGTAAGTCATGAATCCCGATTCCGCCACAGCGAATGAAAATGAAAGACGAAACGGTCAAGCTGCGATAACAACAATTCTATTTTCGGAAGAGTCTCGGCAGTGGTTGATCTGTATGCGCTCTGTTTCGGTGCCGCCAAACCCCATCGCACCGATACGTCCGTTGCCCAAAGGCAGCGCTTCGGTCCATTTTGAGACGGGCTCGTCCGTAGGTGAATTTGAGTTCGGAATTGAGCGTCGCTGCAGCTATCAAAATCATTGCAACATCTATTCCGAAACGTCGCAACAGATCGTTACGCCTAATCTCGCGCCAGTGTTTCTGACGTCACGAAATCGAGATCACGGTCACTGACTTAGGTTCCAGTTTTAGCGTTAGCTTCCCATCCTGAACGCTTGTCGAAATTCGCCTGGGCACAACTGTATTCGGCGCCTCGAATGTGTTGACGCTGTCTACCTTAGGTGCGGTTAGCGTTTCTCCGAAAGCAGATTTAGCTGTGTTGCCGTTGAGAGTTGCTTCGATCTCGACTGATTGATTGGGGTCAAGATTGGTTATCGCGAGCCAGACCTTGCCGGTCGCATCCTTTGCGGCGATGGCATCCACGCGCGGCAAGCTCATGTCTCCATGCATGTAGGCGCCAGCGTTGAAAGCGACAGGCACAAAGGTCGCGTCCTGGAACGGCACATACATTTTGTAGACATAGTAGGTTGGCGTCAGGACCATCTTTTCTTTGTCTGTCATGATCATGGCCTGCAGCACATTGATCATCTGGGCGATATTGGCGATGCGCACGCGGTCGGCATGACGCGCAAAGATGTTAAGGTTCAGTGCAGCCAGAATCGCGTCGCGCAAGCTGTTCTGTTGGACCAGGAAACCAGGATCCGTGCCGGGTAACGGCGCGTACCATGCGCCCCATTCATCAACGACAAGCGCTATCTTCTTTTGCGGATCGTACTTGTCCATGATGGTCGAATGTTTAGCTATCAGACTATCCATGTCCAAAGTGCCTTTGAGGATCTGACTGTACTCTGTCTCGCCGAATCCGACAGACGCAAACTTTTTGTCCCAATGGATGACCGTGTAGTTATGAAGTGAGAGCCCATTCATATCCCAACTCCACTGGTGATTCTGCCAGGCCTTCATGACCGCATCAGTCCATTCAATGAACCGTGTTTCTGCGCCGCCTGGACCAACAGCGATCTTGAGCATCTGCTGCTGACTCTGCTGTGCAGGATTAAAGTTCCTGACGAAGCGGTTGTAGATCTTCAACTGGCTGAGATAGTAGTCGACTGTCATGTTGCCGCCGCAATCCCAGCTTTCGTTGCCAACGCCGAGGTAGGCGATCTTGTAAGGAGCGGGATGACCATTGGCGGCGCGCTCCTTCGCGAGTGTTGTCGGCTGCGTGGTGGTCAGGTATTCGAGCCATTCGGCTGCTTCCTCAGGAGTACCGGAGCCGACATTGACTGAGAGGTATGCTTCGGCGCCAATCTGTTCCAGAAAATCCATAAACTCGTGGGTTCCGAAGGTGTTCGGTTCAATCACACCTCCCCAGTTAGGATTGAGCGTCACCACTCGGTCTCGGCCAATGCCTTTGCGCCAATGGTATTCGTCAGCGAAGCAACCACCTGGCCAGCGGACGTTTGGTACTTTCAGAGCCTTAAGCGCAGCCACAACATCGTTGCGAATGCCTCGCGTGTTAGGGATGTTGGAATCAGGACCAACCCAGACACCCTCGTAAACGCCATGGCCGAGGTGTTCGGCGAACTGGCCGAAGATGTTGCGGTCGATCTTCGCGCCAGGCTGGGATATATCAACTGAGAATCTAACCTTGTTGGTGTTGGAAACAGGTGCCGTTTGAGCGATCCCAGTCAGAACAAAACTGACGTGGAGCACACAAATGGTCAGCAAAACGCGTCGGGTCAAATTCATGAATGTAGCGATGAAACGACGACTGACAACCAAGCAAGTCAAAGCTTCGCCCGCGTTGATTGCCGAGGGCTCGGGCCTCCAGCAGTGATGAATCGATCCTGATTTACCAGCCATTTGTTTCCCTCCAGAGAATCCCACCTTAGTTACCCCGGCGGGGCTCACGTGGTCGCCTAACAGGCGCTTCGGTCGGCAACTGATCTTTACAGAGCTCCAACAGTTCGATCGTCGTCAGGCCAGTTTGCGCAGCCTCGTTGGTATTAACTTCCAGAGCCTCCTCAGCCGGGTTCAATACCTCAGGACCAGACAGCTGTTTAGGGTTAGCATAACCGCCACCGCGGCTCAGCACTCCTGCTATCGCCTTTTGAGCGAAGGCCGAATTCTTTGTATGGGCATAGGCGTAAGCCGCCAGTCGAGGTCCGCTCTGTTC
>DASYRR010000015.1:0-13383 GCA_036004125.1 Pyrinomonadaceae bacterium
AACTCTGCATGGCTATCTGCGGCCTGCGTCGTGGTCGTTGTCATCATTGGCGGCGCACATGCCCAGCAGAAGCCTTGTGTGACAGCTTCGAAGTTTGGGCCAGATGATCAGATCGGCAACGTTAATTATGTGACTCCGGCAAAAACGCTTGCGGCTTCAAAGCTGGTAACTCGCGGCAAGGCCTATCGACTCGGGATCGAGACAAACAAGGACACGCCTGCGTACGGCACGCGCACCTTTGGTATCACTGTGCTGCAACCTGGTCAGGCTGGAGGCGCCACCATTGGTCCCAACAAAGTTTCCTATAACGACGACATCATTAACGGCTGGGTGGGCATCGGGTCACAACTCGATGGATTCGGTCACCTCGGCATCGACAATCTCTATTTCAATTGCAACAAAGCTGCCGACTTCGCCATGCCCGACGGCCTCAAAAAACTCGGTATTGAAAATGTGCCGGCGGTCGCAACGCGTGGGGTGCTTCTGGACATGGCAGGTTACTTCGGTACCGACATTGTGAAAGAGGGAACGGCCTTCAACCGCGCGGAAATAGAAGGAGCGATGAAGCGGCAGGGAATCACCTCAATCGAGAAAGGTGACGTCGTGCTCTTCTACACAGGCTGGCAAAAGCTTTTGGGGAAAGACAACAAGCGTTTCATCTCGGTCAACCCGGGGCTCGGCCGTGAGGGAGCAAGATATCTTGCCTCGCTCGAAGTGGCGATGATTGGCGCCGACACGTCGAACTTTGAGGTGATCCCATTCGAAAAGGACGCCGGCGTCTATGAGGTCCACCAGATCCTTCTGCCGCTCAACGGCATTCACATACTTGAAAATATTAATACTGAAGAGATGGTAAAAGATCAGGCTTGGGAATTCTTGTTTACGCTTGGTCCAGCTCGTATTACTGGCGGCGTACAGGCAATTATCAACCCAATCGCGATCAGATAGCCTGGACAGATGAAAAGACGATCATCCACAGATTACGCGGCCCACAGTTTCCTTGCTCGTGTCTACACCTGGAACGGAAACCATGCTGCCGCCGTAGAGGAACAAGCCAAAGCGCGGGAGCTTGACGGGAAACGCGACGACGCACGACTGTTACGCGAAAGCTTTGCCTCGGGAGGTTGGGAGGCCTTCCTCCGTGAATCTGCCCGGCAGGGCGGAGGTTTTGCCTCGGTCGTAGCGTTGCGCACGGCCAGTGCAGCTGATAAAGAAGCGGCGATTAAGAGAGTGTCCGAAAATGCTGAACGCGGTGGTTTCTGGCTTTTCCTTATCAAAACCGATCCACTCTATGATCCACTGCGCGGCGATCCGCGATTTCAGGAACTGCTGAAGAAATTCAATCCGCCGAAGTGAGAAGATTAAGCCGTTGACACATTGATTCAATCGAAGGAAGGAAATACGACGATGCGCGTTCTTTCCGTCTTGATGATCTCAGCTCTGCTGGCTCCATCAATGAGCGCCGCTGAGCCAACATATCTTTACAAGACTAAGCTGGTTCAAGCAGCGCCGGGAAAGCTACTGGAAGTGATCGATTTGCTGAAGGCGTCGCAGGCTGGGTACAAAAATGCGGGCGATGAGCAGCCGATGTTGATGCGTCACAGTCAGGGCGATCATTGGGATCTCCTGATTTTGATTCCCATGAAGAGTTATGCCGATTACTACAGTGCCGAGCGGATAGCAAAGAGAATGCAGATCTTCAGGGACACTCAGGCAAGGCTGGACGAGCTCATCACCTGGCAAGAGGACGTTTTCGTTTATGGACCACCGTTGGCGGACCTGCGCAAAGCGTGGGACTCGTCCGCTTTCTTTCATGTTGAGATGTTTGACTCGCTGGCCGGCAAGGAATCTGACTTGTTCAAGGAACGCGAGATGGAGAATGTCTATCTGAAGGCGCTCAAACGCCCGGAGAATTTCATCTTTGTCCGCGAACAGGGCGCCGCCTGGGATATGTTTACGATTGGCGCGTATCGTGACCTGAAGCATTACGCGGAAAGCGCCGGAATCTCTGAAGCAGACCAGGACGCAGCTGCGAAAGCCGCAGGTTTTGAGGCCGCGAATCGCATTGGTCCGTACTTGCGAACCTTGATCAGATCGCATCACGACACGCTGGCGGTAAGCCTCAGGTGACTCGTCCTGCAAACATGGAGGAGAAATGATAGGTCGAATCTTGCTCTCAGGATTTCTTCTAATCGTCGCCCACTCTTCCAGTGCGCAGAGTGGGCAGATAAAGACTGATGAATTCTATTTTGCTTCGCTCGAGGGAAATCTCGTCGGCGATTCACCAAAACGAAGCATACTGATTTATCTACCGCCGGGTTACGAGCGGCAGAAGAAAATGCGCTACCCGGTGGTTTATCTGCTACACGGGTTTAATCAGAGTTCAGCAGCTAAGTCGAGGTGATCGGAGAATCGTGAAGTTCTGTAGCGGAGAATGACTTGAGCGACACCATTTCCCCCAACACAACAATCGGTCAGTACACCATCGTCTCGAAGATTGGCGAAGGCGGCATGGGTGAGGTCTATCGCGCGCGCGACGGGAGACTCGACCGTAACGTTGCGATCAAAATTCTTCCCGCTAACTTTGCTACTGACGCAGACAGGTTGAATCGCTTCGAGCAGGAAGCTCGGGCCACCTCCGCCCTCAATCATCCAAACATCCTCACCGTCTACGACATTGGGACACATGACGGTTCGCCGTATTTCGTCGCTGAGCTATTGGAAGGTGAAGAACTTCGGGATCGTTTGGATCGCGGAAGTATCCCGCTGCGCAAAGTGATCGAGTACGCGCAGCAAATCGTCAGCGGGCTTGAGGCGGCGCATGGAAAAGGAATCGTCCATCGTGATCTCAAACCGGAGAACCTGTTCATTACCGAAGATGAACGCGTCAAGATTCTCGATTTCGGCATCGCGAAATTGTCAGAAAGTGGCGGGACAGCGACCGGGTCGGAGGACGCCACACGAAAAGCGCTTACCAATCCGGGCGTGGTGATGGGCACCGTCGGCTATATGTCTCCCGAACAGGTTCGCGGCGCAAAGTCCGACCAGCGTTCGGACATCTTTTCATTTGGCGCGATTCTGCACGAAATGATTACCGGCCGCCGGGCCTTCCGTCGAGACACCATTGCTGAAACGATGACGGCGATTCTCAAAGAAGAACCGGTAGACTTCAGCGCCACGATCCCCAGTATCAACCCTGCACTTGAAAGAATTGTGCAGCGGTGCCTCGAAAAGAAACCGGAGCGAAGATTTCATACTGCTCACGATCTCGGCTTTGCCCTCGAGTCGCTGTCCACTCCTACAACTTCATCCGGCAGCACAGTATCAACAATAGCGACAGCTGAGTCGGGAACCGAAAGCTCCGTCTGGCGCGCACGCATCCCATGGATCGCCCTGGCGGCCGCCACGCTGATCGCGATCGGCGCGCTGGCCATTGCTTATAGTGCATTCAACGCATTCAGGTCTCGTTCGTCCGCTGAACTGCAAACGGTTCGCTTAAACATCATTCATGGTCAACGCACCACAGCTTTTGGTCAGTTTGCAGTCTCTCCTGATGGTCGCAGTGTGGTCATTTCGACGCTTAATGCAGGCAGGGGACAACTTTGGCTCCGTTCCCTCGACGCGTTGAGCGCGCGGCCTCTTCCGAATACTCAAGGTGCTCAAGGCTTTCCGTTTTGGTCACCCGACAGTCGAGCAATCGCCTTTGGCGTCGCGGGAAAGCTGAAGAAGATTGATCTTGCAGATGGGAGGGTAACGACAATATGCGACATGCCTACCGGCGACAGACGCGGGTTTGGTGGCACCTGGAATCGCGAAGGTGCGATTCTCGTTTTTGTCGCCGGGAGCATCCTTCGCGTACCAGCCACGGGCGGTGAACCGACGGGAATTCCGGATGTTAACATCGTCGCAGCTTCTGGTGCGATGGCCCGTTGGCCGACATTTCTTCCCGATGGCAATCACTTCCTGTATCTCGTGACGACCCCTCAGCAGGCAAGCTCGGAGGTCTTTGTCGCGTCGCTCGATGGGAAAGACATCCGGCGCCTGCTAACCGCGAATTCAAACGCAATGTATGCCTCTTCACCTACGGGTGAAGGTTACTTGATGTTCGCGCGCGGCGAAGCGTTGTTAGCCCAGGCATTTGACCCAAAGACTCTCACTATCAGTGGTGAACCTAAACGTGTGGCTGACCAGATAGGAGTTAATTCAAACAGCCGCGGATTTTTTTCCTTTTCAGATAACGGCATTCTCGTCTACGACCAGTTTACGGAAAGCGAATCGCGTCAGCTGACATGGTTTGATCGTGAAGCTAAAGAAGTTGAGACGCTGGGGGAAACGGCAAACATCAATCTAGTCAGACTCTCTCCCGATCAGAAGAGAGCAGCCGTCGCGAAAAGAGATCCTGGCATGGGTTTCTTAGATCTGTGGGTAGTCGATGCCAGAGGCGCGGCTTCGAGGATCACCTCCGGGCCATCAGACACTTCCGACTTCGTTTGGTCTCCGGATAACAATTACCTCGCCTGGGGATCGTCCAGAGACCAGCGCCATACGATCGTGCGAAAGCTGGCCAGCGGTGCCGGACAGGAAGAGGTCCTGCTTGAAGCAGACCGGCCTGTCTTGCCAACCGACTGGTCTCCCGATGGTAAGTTCATTTTGTACAATCGCAATGACCCAATGACCAGGAATGACATCTGGGTGCTGCCGCTTGAAGGAGACCGCAAGCCCTTCGCTTTTTTCCAATCTCCTGCCGCTGACTCCTCGGCAGTATTCTCACCCGACGGACGTTGGGTCGCCTACCAATCAGGTGAATCAAGCATTCCTGAGATCTACGTGCAAACCTTCCCGGCGTCGGGCGACAAAAAGTTGGTTTCCACCAAAGGAGGACTCAGGCCAAGGTGGCGTGGTGACGGCAAAGAGCTTTTCTACATAACTCCTGAAGGGAAGATGATGGCGGTTGAGATAAAAGCCGGCGCCACTTTTGAGCCTGGCGTTCCCAATCTTCTCTTCGATGTGGCCACCGCACGGACTCTGCCAACTACTCCATACGACGTCGCGACTGATGGCCGACGCTTTTTGTTCATCAGTGGACAATTAGATGCCGGCCAGGCGTCACTAGCGGTTGTGCTTAATTGGATCTCGGATTTGAAGAAGTGAAAACGGTCGGTTCGAGTAAAGAAAACCTGAATGAGCCGAAAAGCTGGACCGTGTTAGAAAAGCTGCGTTCCCGACTTGTCGGGACAGCATTCCAAAAATGAAGCGCTGCCCCCAGTGTAATCGTGTTGAGAGTGACAACGCGCTCGTTTTCTGTCGCGTGGACGGCGCGACGCTCGTCAGCGATTCTGGTTCGGCCAGCGGTGAGGCGGGCACGATCAAATTGGGTTCTGGATCAGTTTCGACCGAGATCGAAACCAACGTTCTGCCGAGCCAAACGGACACAGAGATCGCTCGCGCAACCGCGGCGACAACTGTTCTTCCCCAAGCAGCAACTCCCGGCGCGACCCGCGAGCTGACAAAGCCGGGGAGTCGTCAAATTGTAATTGGTTTGATCGCGTTAGTGATTTTGGTCGTTGCGATTGGGGGATATTTCTTTTTCTCGCGTAAGACCACCGCCGCCATTCAATCGATCGCGGTGATGCCCTTCGTCAATGCGAGTGGCAACGTTGAGCTGGATTATCTCTCGGACGGGATGACTGAGACGCTGATCAAGAGTCTGTCGCAATTACCGAATTTGAATGTGAAGGCGCGCTCGACCGTGTTTCGCTACAAGGCAAAGGACGCAGACGCGAAAACCATCGGCCGAGAGTTGGGCGTGCCGGCAATTCTCAACGGACGCATGACGCAGCGTGGCGATCAACTGATATTGAATCTCGAACTCATCGACGCCCAAACCGAGAATGTAATCTGGACGGATCAATACGACCGCAGGTCCTCGGATCTCGTGTCGCTCCAGAACGAGATCGCGCGTGACGTTTCGAGCAAACTCAGAACGAAATTGTCCGGAGCCGACGAGCAGAAGTTAGCGAAGACCTTCACTAACGACCCAGAGGTGTATCGCCTGTACTTACAGGGCC
Source organism: Pyrinomonadaceae bacterium (assembly GCA_036004125.1). GTDB lineage: Bacteria > Acidobacteriota > Blastocatellia > Pyrinomonadales > Pyrinomonadaceae > PSRF01. The sequence continues at coordinate 6,069 of DASYRR010000015.1, forward strand.
GTTTTTATTTGAACAAGCGTGTCGGGAAGCTTTACGACCAGGCGGAGGGTTATTTCCAGCAGGCGATCGCCAGAGACCCAAACTTTGCGCTCGGTTACGCCGCACTGGCCGAGTTCATCGGCGAGCGCGACCGACCGAAGGCGAAGGAATACATCATGCGGGCGCTCGCGCTCGACAATCAGTTGTCGGATGCTCACTCGGCGCTCGGCTATCAGTTGATGCTTGATTATGACTTTGCCGCTTCGGGACGAGAGTTAGAGCGCGCCATCGAACTCGATCCCAAAAACGCGCGCGCCTATCAAAACAACGCCGTGCGGCTGATGATGCTGGGGAAATACGATGAATCGCTGGCTTCATTTGATCGCGCGATTGAGATTGAGCCGACACTGGCGGACATTCGCAACAACCGAGCGGCCTGTCTGGTCGCGGCGGGAAGGCTCGACGAAGCCATTGCCTATAACAAAGAGACGATGAAAATGGACCCGACCTTCGCCTGGACCCATTCGCATATCTCGTATCTCTATCGCATGAAGGGCGATCGTCCTGCTTCAGTTGAGGAACGCGCGCGCGCTTTCGAATTGCTGGACATGCCGGAGAATGCGAAAAGGCTGCGAGAGAGTTTTGCGAACGGCGGCTGGACAGCATACTTGCGTGAGACTCTCAGCCAGGACTGGGGCAGACTCGGCACAAGCCGTACGCGCCGTGCCAGTTTGCTTGCCGAGGCCGGTGAAAAGGAACTGGCAATCGTCATCCTTAACGACGCGGCGGCGACGGGCGATTGGTGGCTCTTCTCGATCAAGTACGATCCGGCGTTTAATTCGCTGCGCGGCGATCCGCGATTTCAGGAACTGCTGAAGAAATTCGATCCGCCGAAGTGAGAAGATTGAGCCGTTTGAAACATTGATTGAATCGAAGGAAGGAAATACGAGGATCCCATGAAGAGTTATGCCGATTACTACAGTGCCGAGCGAATAGCGAAGAGAATGCAGATCTTTAGGGACACTCAGGCAAGGCTGGAGGGGCTCATCACCTGGCAAGAGGACGTTTTCGTTTATGGACCGTCGTTGGGCGGACCTGCGCAAAGCGTGGGACTCGTCCGCTTTCTTTCATGTTGAGATGTTTGACTCGCTGGCCGGCAAGGAATCTGACTTGTTCAAGGAACGCGAGATGGAGAATGCCTATCTGAAGGCGCTCAAACGCCCGGAGAATTTCATCTTTGTCCGCGAACAGGGCGCCGCCTGGGATATGTTTACGATTGGCGCGTATCGTGACCTGAAGCATTACGCGGAAAGCGCCGGAATCTCTGAAGCAGACCAGGGCGCAGCTGCGAAAGCCGCAGGCTTTGAGGCCGCGAATCGCATTGGTCCGTACTTGCGAACCTTGATCAGATCTCATTACGACACGCTGGCGGTAAGCCTCAGGTGAAAAGGTTGATCCATTGACTCAATGATGTGCAATGTTTAGAGATAGTTCGTTGCAAATGCGCCTGGATAAAGCAATCTGAAATCTGAAATCTTCAATGTCACTATCCCCCAACACGACACTCGCACACTACACAATTGTGTCCAAGATCGGCGCCGGAGGCATGGGTGAGGTCTATCGCGCTCGTGATACCAGGCTTGATCGTGAAGTTGCAATCAAACTTCTGCTCGAGGAAGTTTCCGGAGATTCAGATCGCCTGGAGCGATTTGAACAGGAAGCGCGAGCAACGTCAGCGCTCAATCATCCGAACATTTTGACTGTCTACGACACTGGTACACACGAGGGTTCACCTTACATCGTTACGGAACTACTCGAAGGCGAAGAGCTACGCGATCGTTTGGAAACGGGGCCGATTCCGTTGCGTAAAGTAATCGACTACGCGCAACAAATCGTCAATGGTCTGTCCGCTGCTCACGAAAAAGGAATTATCCATCGCGATCTGAAACCAGAAAATCTTTTCATCACGAAAGACGATCGAGCAAAGATTCTCGATTTTGGGTTAGCAAAACTTCGCGGCAATAACGAGTCGCTCGGTTCTGAGGATGCCACGCGCAGAGCGATCACCAATCCCGGAGTTGTGATGGGAACAGTTGGCTATATGTCGCCTGAACAAGTGCGCGGCCAACTGGCAGATCATCGTTCAGATATTTTTTCGTTTGGGGCGATCCTGCACGAAATGATCACCGGCCGGCGCGCTTTTCGTCGCGAGACGATGGCTGAATCGATGTCGGCGATTCTCAAAGAAGAACCAGAAGAACTAACCCAATCGAATCCGAACGTTAGTCCGGCGCTCGATCGGATCGTCAGGCGATGTTTGGAAAAGAAGCCAGAGCGACGCTTTCAGTCGACCTCGGATTTGGGTTTTGCTTTGGAGTCACTATCTGCGTCCTCATCGTCGACGGGTTCGTCGACAATAAGTCTGCCTGAAGTCGCTACAGAACCCGAGTCACAAAAACCAATTCGCAGACCTTTTGTCTACGCACTCGGCTTCATCTTGCTGATCGGGGGAATCATTGCGGGGATGTTGGGTAGTCGTTTGTTCCGACAAACCTCAATGCCTAACTATGAGCAGCTTACTTTCCGCCGCGGTTTTGTTTACCACGCCCGATTTGCACCCGACGGCCAGACCATCGTCTACAGTGGAGAATGGAACGGCCATCCCTCCGAGATCTTTTCGACGCGAGCTGGTCTAAGCGAATCTCGTTCACTTGGGTTAACCAATGCCGACGTCCTGGCAATTTCATCTACTGGTGAGATGGCGGTTCTTCTCAAGCGCCAATTTATGGGCCAGCTCATTCGTAAAGGCACGCTCGCTCGGGTTCCCATGATTGGTGGCACACCGCGCGAGATACTTGAAGATGTTCAAGAAGCAGACTGGTCGCCGGACGGCAAAGATCTCGCCGTTGTCCGTTACGTCGATGGACGTAACCGCCTCGAATATCCGATTGGAAAAGTGCTCTATGAAACAGCCGGGTACATCAGCTATCCACGTATCTCACCAAAGGGCGGCCGTATAGCGTTCATGGACCATGCACTGCAGTGGGACAATCGCGGCCGCGTGGCTGTGGTGGACCTCGGCGGAACCAAGACAATCATATCGGAAGAGTACGCAGGTGAAGAGGGAGTCGCCTGGTCACCCAGCGGAGACGAGGTGTGGTTCACAGCAAGTACCTCGGACGAGACAAACTCCCTCTTTGCCAGCACGCTTTCTGGAAATGTTAGGTTGGTGTTGCGAGTGCCAGCCGATCTAACGCTGCACGACATCACCCGCGACGGTCATGTCCTACTAACACGCTTCAAACAATCGACAGACTTAGTCGGATTTACTCCTGGCGAGGCGGCGGAACGCGATATTTCCTGGCTCGACATGGGCGGTCTCGACGATCTCTCCGCGGATGGAAAGACTTTTATTTTTTCCTATTGGGGACAGGGCAGTGGCACCAACTACTCGATGTATTTGGGTAAGACTGATGGCTCACCCGCCATCCGTCTTGGTGACGGCGGCAGAGGTAAGTTATCGCCGGATGGGAAATGGGTCCTTGCGCTTCTTTCCCAGCCATCACAGATTGTGTTTTTGCCGACTGCCGCTGGTGAAATGAGGCGCATGGAGCAGCACGGTATTGAACAGTACAACGAAGCTGCCTGGTTACCAGATGGGAAACGGATCGTATTTCTCGGACGGGAATCGGGACACCTTGCCCGTTGTTACGTTCAGACAATCGAGTCAGGTGGCCCGCGCCCGATAACTCCGGAAGGCGTTGAGGGTAGGTTCGTCTCGCCAGATGGACAATCTCTGGTTGCGTTTGATAAGAATGGCCAAGCCGCTATCTACTCTGTCGACCGAGATGACAAACCACGACCCATATCCGGTCTAACATCTACGGATGCAATTGCACGTTGGAGTGGTGACGGGCAGTCGCTCTACGTCTATTCCTGGGACAACATGTCGCTCAAAGTGTTTCGTTTGAATCTGGCGACGGGTCGGAAAGAACTGTTGAAAGAGGTTACCCCACCCGATCGAGCAGGAATATTTTATCCGCCAACTATGATCCTCACACCGGATGGAAAAGGTTATGTTTACTCATTACGCCGGGTTCTGATGGAGCTCTTTCTGGTGGATGGATTGAAGTGAAAACACGGCATCACTTATTGCCGAAGTGCGCACTCCACCGAGTTAGAAGTTCGGCAAATTGGATTTTCTCTTCATTCAAGGTCGTTGGATTATCGACGTAATCTGCGGACAACGTATTTTGGTATCGAAAAGCAAATCGGCAATCGAAGATCGGTCAATGTCACTCTCCCCCAACTCCCAACTCGCACACTACACGATCATTTCCAAGATCGGAGCCGGTGGAATGGGTGAGGTATATCGCGCTCGTGACACCAGGCTTGATCGTGAAGTGGCAATCAAACTGCTGCCGGCGGAAGTCTCAAGTGATCCGGATCGTTTGAAGCGATTTGAACAAGAAGCGCGGGCTACCTCCGCGCTCAATCATCCGAACATTCTCACTGTCTACGATATCGGTACAGAAAACGGTTCACCTTACATCGTCGCTGAACTCCTCGAGGGCGAGGAGCTTCGTGATCGTCTGGACGCGGGACAGATTCCGCTGCGCAAAGCAATTGATTATGCACAGCAAATCGTTAGCGGACTTTCAGCGGCTCATGAGAAGGGAATCGTTCATCGCGATCTGAAACCTGAAAACCTGTTTGTCACCAACGACGATCGCGTCAAGATCCTGGACTTCGGTTTAGCGAAACTGCGTAGCAATAGTAATGACGAGCGGGGTTCTGAGGATGAGACGCGGAAGGTAATCACGAATCCCGGCGTGGTGATGGGAACAGTCGGCTACATGTCACCCGAACAAGTGCGCGGGGAGAAATCGGATTATCGTTCCGACATCTTTTCATTTGGCGCGATGCTGCACGAAATGATCACCGGGCGTCGCGCTTTCAGGCGCGACACGATGGCCGAAACGATGACGGCGATCCTCAGAGAAGAACCGGAAGAGCTAAGTGCGTCGAATCCAAATATCAATCCAGCGCTTGAACGTATCGTCAATCGCTGCCTCGAGAAAAAACCTGAGCGACGTTTTCACTCGGCCCATGATCTTTGTTTCGTATTGGAGTCCTTGTCTGCCCAATCAAGCTCGGCAAGTTCATCGGGAAGTGGCCTGACTACTCAAGCAAGCATTGCGGCCGTTGCCAAAACAACTAGCTCGAAATGGCGTGATCGGCTTCCGTGGATCGTTGCGGCAATTTCACTCATAGGGCTGCTCTCATTATTGGTTTTTACACTTGCGAGGTCGTGGGGGAATGAAAAGCCTTCCACCGTGACGCGTTTTGTTGTGATGGCGCCTGAGAAAGTAACCACATTGCTTTCACCGGAATTGTCACCCGATGGACGAGATCTAGTATTTGCCGGAGTTAAGGATGGTACGGCGACTTTATGGATACGTCCACTTGGCTCATTAACCGCTACACCGATTCCTGGTACCGATGGCGTTAGCAATCCGCACTTTTGGTCGCCTGACAGTCGCTCGATTGCGTTTCCAGCTGCAGGACAACTTAAGAGATTGGATCTCTCCGGCGGTAATCCAAAAACATTATGCGCGCTTCCTGTCGGCCCCCCGGGAAATGGAGGCACATGGAATAGGGATGGAATAATTCTGTTTAGCTCGGCAGGAAAGATTTTTCGCGTGTCAGCAAATGGAGGTAATACTGAGCTTGTGATTGGGGACGACAAATCAACGGACGCCCTCTATCGATACCCGATCTTTCTACCTGACGATCACCACTTTCTTTATCTGAAGTCTGGCACACAACAAGGAGCCGGTTACTCTGAAATATTTGTCACTTCAATTGATGGCGGTGAGCGAACTCGGCTAACGCAGGCCGACTCCCACGCACTCTACATCGCTGCAGGTGGGGGAAATCTGATTTTTGCGCGTGACGACGCCTTGGTAGCTCAATCTTTCGACGTTAATTCACTCAAGCTCTCGGGAGAGCCATACACAATTTCCGAGAAGGTATCCGTCAATAATATGTCTCGAGGGTTCTTTTCAGTTTCCAGCAATGGGACCGTTGTGCTTGACCCGATGGGCTTAAGATTCGATGCTCAAGTTTTGGAGTGGTTTGATCGATCAGGAAAGCCGCTAGGCACGTTAGGAGATAGCGGTCGCTACATGATGTCGATCAGTAACCAAAAACTTTCGCGCGACGGTAAACGAATTGCCGTAGCGAAAGTCGATCCACAAACCAGGACCAGAGATATCTACGTTATCGAGATCGCCCGAAACACCAGCTCGAGATTGACCTTCGATCCTGGAGAGGATCAGTACCCGATTTGGTCCCCTGACGGGAGCCGAATAGCATGGAACTCTAATAGAGATGGTGGAATCACAGCGATCTATCAGAAGCTAGCCAGCGGGGTTGGCGAGGACGAACTACTGTTGAAGTCTGATGCCCCGATAAGTCCCAGCTCCTGGTCTCCGGACGGTCGGTTTCTTTTGTACAACCGAACTGACCCGAAAACCGGACCAGATATTTGGGTGTTGCCTACCGAAGGCGAACAGAAACCTTACGTATTCCTCCAGACTCCATTCAGTGAGAGTGCCCCGCGATTCTCGCCCGATGGTAAGTTCGTAGCTTACGTCTCGCAAGATCAAGGACGACCTGAGGTTTTCGTTCAAACTTTCCCCGCGTCAGGTAATCGGTGGCAAATATCAAATAATGGTGGTCGAGCACCGGCATGGCGGGGCGATGGAAAAGAGATCTTCTTCGTGTCAGGAGACAACAAGCTCGTGTCCGCTGAGGTGACAACAGGAAATGGTTTCGAGGTTGGCATACCCAAGCCTCTCTTCGATCTAGTTTCGGTGGGAGCACTGAGTTTTGGTTATGTGAATTTCGCTCCAACGCTCGATGGAGAGCGATTTCTCGTCACGCATCAGAGTGAGAGTGTTGCAAGTCTGCAATATGTAGTTGTTCAGAATTGGACATCCGAGAAAACTTACCCCAAGTGATAAGAACGGTCTGTCTGTTAATCTGTGAATATGAGTCAGGCCTTAGCCGCTAATTCCATAATTTCTCATTACCGCATCGTCTCCAAACTCGGCGCCGGTGGAATGGGTGAAGTCTATCTTGCTGAAGATACAAAACTCGACCGTCAGGTCGCACTCAAGATTCTCCCCGAGGATGTCGCTGCTGATCAGACCCGAATGCGACGTTTTGTTCAGGAAGCAAAGGCAGCCTCCGCGTTGAATCATCCAAACATCATCACCATTCATGAGATTGAACAGGTCGACTCGCTGAACTTTATCGCCACCGAGTTCAT
>DASYRR010000016.1:0-17720 GCA_036004125.1 Pyrinomonadaceae bacterium
AGGACGCCTGCGGTCCCAGCACTGAGGCGCCCGTTCAATTAAGACGTCACTAAAGGCCGCGACATCGCGTCTATTTAATTTTGTGAACTACTGACCGATCGGTGGATCGGCGCCAGTTGCAGGTTGGGTGGCATTCACATGCGTTGTTGTTGAATCCGAATCGATGTAATAGTGGTTCTTCCCGGTCGCTCCGACGCCTTCTGAAACCTGTGGATCGGCGTTTATTGTGTAGCCGGCAACTTGCGAAGGGGATTTTGGGATCACCTTCATGGTGAAGACGTAGCCCTCAACAATCGGTGTGGTGCCGTCAAATCGACTATCCAGTAGATTCTCTTTTCGCATCTCTTCGAACGTTCCAAATGTAGTTCGTTGATGGGCGTTGTAGTAGAGCATCTGCTGCTCAGCGATCGTTCTCAGGCTCTTGATGGCGGCGGCTTCATTGGCGGCTTTGACTGCCGCTTTCCATCCAGTGACACCAACAGCAATCAGAATTCCAATAATGGCGATCACGATCATCAACTCGATTAGTGAGAATCCGCGTTGATTAGTTTTTCTTCGGTGTAGGGTCTGCATAAGGCCTCCTCGAGCCCATTACACGAACCGGCGTATTGCAAAGTTCCAGTTTTCACTAGCCGGGCTCGGTGTTTCCGACGGATTTAGTCTACTACAGTAGGTGCGGAACGTCACAAGGGCGATAGAGTTCGGTCTTTGGTCTTTGGCGTTTGAATGTCCGATATGCTTTAGCTTGTCGTGCTCACTCTCCCAGGACCGCTTTTTCAATTCTCATCGACAAGCTAAAGCATATCGGACATTTCAAAGCCCAACCTTTTCCCGTGCGGCTCACACTCTTAGCATGTAGAATGCAGCCAGTTCATGCGAAACGTCGAATCAATCAAGAGCGGACAATTAGCCAGCGCAAATGCCGTCGAACAAATCGAACGGCTGCAACAAGCTGTCGAAACTGTCATCAAGGGAAAACCGGAAGCCATTCGCCTGGCAATCGTGACCCTCATTGCGGGTGGCCATCTGCTGGTCGAGGACGTTCCCGGAGTTGGCAAAACTACGCTTGCTCACGCTCTTGCGCGAGCTCTTGATTGCAGTTTTCAACGTATTCAGTTTACGTCGGACCTGCTGCCGTCGGATGTCATTGGTTTATCGGTTTATAACCAGCACAGTGGCGTTTTCGAATGGAAACCTGGTCCTGTTTTTGCAAATGTGGTGCTCGCCGATGAGATTAACCGCACCACTCCGAAGACGCAGTCCGCACTCCTCGAGGCGATGGCTGAGAGGCAGGTCACTATCGAAGGGACGACACATAATCTACCCTCTCCCTTCATCGTATTGGCCACCCAAAACCCAATCGAGCATCACGGGACATATCCACTTCCCGAATCGCAGCTCGATCGTTTCATGTTGCGACTGCGTATTGGCTATCCAGCGCCAGCCGATGAAGAATCCATCCTTCGTGATCGCGAGTATGCGGATCCGCTTGACCAAGTCGAGGCGGTGATGAGTGCGCACGAAGTGAACGAACTGCAACGAATCGTGGCAACGGTTTCGGTTGATGATGCGCTGGTCCAGTATTTAATGCGAATTGTAGCGGCGACCCGAGATTCCGAGATGCTCGATCTTGGCGTTAGTCCTCGTGGCTCGCTCGCACTCTTTCGGGCGGCTCAGGCTCTCGCATTAACGGAAGAACGTACGTTTTGTATTCCCGACGATATCAAACGTCTAGTCGTGCCAGTTTTCGCTCATCGCATATCAGTAAGTTCGCGTTTCGCGTCTTCACTTCGTCGCAGCGAGGAAGCCGAAGCGGTCCTCAACGAACTTCTAAAGACGGTTAGTGTCCCTCTTTAATGTCCGATAAACTTTTAGTTTGTCGGCTATTGGAATTCAGGATCTAACTGGAATTGAGTTGCCTTTGCTGGGATGGCCGACAAGACGCAAGCATATCGGACATTTCAAGAGATGATGAATGACGATGCAGGAACCCCTCGAAGATCTCTGATTCCACGAAATTCCTCACTCACTCGCGTTGTCTTAGGAACTCTGCTTGTTTTTGCTGGTTTGCTTGCAGCGGTGGTTACTGTGCTGGCCCGTCGTGAGAATGAAAACGGACTTGCAGCCGCTGCCGCAATTTTTTCTCTGCTAATTGCGCTTCTTTTGACCATCTTCATCGTTCCTCCGTTGGTGCGTTCTGCTCGTTTGGAGATTGCCAACTGGGACTCTCCATTTGAACCGACCAGCGGCGGTGGTGTCTTTCTGGTGATCATCATCGTCGTTGGATTCGCCGCCTGGAATACCGGCAACAACCTCTTATTCCTGGTGTTTTCGTTGCTTTGTTCGACCTTGTTCGTTGGTTGGATGGCCGCACGAGCTTCGCTTCGTGACCTTACGGTGTCCGCACGTTTTCCGGATCACATATTTGCCGGCGAGGCTGCTCCAGTGATCGTCACCTTGCGAAATACAAAACGACTGTTTCCTTCGTTTTCAATTCTAGTAGAAGCGCGAGGTCCGCAGACCGATGCGGGTGACTCCAAACGTCGTAAACGATATTTGAAACGTCTGCTCGCGTACTTCAGTTACGTACCACATCGTGCATCCGCCGAACAACGAGTCGAACAGTTGTTTCCGACGCGGGGCCACGTACTTATCGATGGTTTTGAATTGTCTACTCGATTTCCATTTGGCTTCTTTCGACGCCGCCGCCGGTTACGCGCTCGAGATGTCGACCTTGTGGTCTATCCAAAACCGGAGGTGATCAGCGACGAGCTACATCTGCTGCCGATGTATGCCGGGCGTTTGCCTTCGAATCGACGAGGAGCCGGACATGATCTGTTTTCGTTGCGTGATTATCAGCCGCGGGATGATTTAAGACACATCGATTGGAAAGCGACGGCCAGATCGCGCCGGTTGACTGTTCGCGAGTTCACATCGGAAGACGAGCGCCGGATAACGATTGTTCTGGATACTCGCCTGCCGCGCGAGTCTGACGACGACCTGGATGCTCGGTTTGAAGAAGGTGTCGTGCAAACAGCGTCGTTGCTGAAGCACTTTATCGATGAACGCGCTGAGATAAGGCTTGTACTTGGCGAGGATGTTGGCGCATTTGGTTCCGGACTCGAACATTTGTATCGCTGTTTACGAAGACTGGCGTTAGTGACGCCTTTTGGCGATGAATCGGATTCGAACATTGAAGCAACGGTAAAGAATAGTTTGAGTAGGGATGTTGTCGAACACGACTACGCCATTCTTTTGACTGCGGCTTCACCAGGATCAATTCCGGCGAATGTGTGGCGAACGAGCCACGTTATTTACTTGTGATCGGGCCAGCCCTTCGGGATCTCAGATCTCAGATTTCAGATCTCAGATGAAGACGAAAATCGCTGAAGACAAAATCGATTTCCATCTGAGATCTGAGATCTTAAATTTGAGATCCCTAATTGGAGTGTGCTTCCTTTTTTCTGGCGCCACGGGCCTGATTTACGAAGTGCTTTGGGCGCGCATGTTGGGTTTGGTGTTTGGCGCCACCACGCTCGCCGTCAGCACCGTTCTTGCGGCATTCATGGGAGGGCTGGCACTCGGTAGTGCGCTAGCTGGTCGATTCGCGTCGCGCATTAAGCGACCGTTAAGTGCATACGGCTGGTTGGAAATCGGCATTGCTCTCTATGCTGTTCTTGTCCCGTTCCTGTTTCGCTGGGTCGACAACCTCTACGCATTGATCTGGCAACAGTTTCAGCCTGGTTTCTTTACCTTCAGCGTTTGGCGGTTTGTGCTCTCCTGTTTGTTGTTACTTGTTCCTACCACGTTAATGGGAGCAACCTTGCCAGTGTTGTCAGCCGCACTGCTGAACTCTTCAACTCATACTTCCAACTCCATCACCAGGCTCTATGCTTGCAATCTTGCGGGTGCGATCTTGGGAACAGTCGCGGCCGGATTTGTTCTTCTTCCGATATTCGGAGTACGCACAACAATTCTCATCGCAGCGGCGATCAATATCACGATCGGATTAATCGCCGTAATTGCGGATCGGAAGACCGGGATTCAACCAACAGACTTTGTCGAGGGTGACGCGGCTCTAGTTACGGGTGATGATCGCGTGTCCGAAAAGACTTTCTGGCTTGTCGCGGCGTTTGCTTCCGGCTTTGTCACGATCAGCGCGCAAGTCGCCTGGACTCGAATTCTCTCGATGGTCATAGGCTCGAGTACTTACGCCTTCAGCATCGTTGTTGCACTGTTTTTGATCGGGCTAGCCGGAGGCGCGTGGTTGATTGGGCGTAAGGATCAGTCCACAAAACTTCGCTCGACCATGGTCAAGGTCGAAACCATTACAGCCGTGAGCCTTTATCTAAGCCTCTTCGTTGTGAACTCGATTCCGGGTCTGCTGGTGAAACTCGGGATGCGTTTGCAGATCGGATCCTGGGCGGGGTTGCTTGGGCTGCAAGTTCTCTCAGCGGGTCTGCTCGTTCTCGTTCCCGCACTGCTGATGGGAATGGTGATGCCTCTGGTTCTCTCATGGGCCAGTACGCATAAAGCTCAGGCGGTTGCACTAGTAGGGCGTAGTTACGCGGTGAATACGATCGGCGCAATTGCCGGCGCCTTTGTTACCGGCTTTGTGTTAATACCAAAAACGAGCACCAAGTTTACTTTGATTGTTTCTGCGGCTACTTGTTTTATCGTTGCCGGTGTCGCATACAAACCTGTCGTCGCCAAAGGTGACATCGCTTTGAGGCGCAGTCTTGCAGTCGGACTGAGCCTGGTGCTGGTTATCACGATCATGATCATGGCGCCGCGAATGAATCTGGCGGATCTTTCGGTGGGTGCCTACGACAGTTTGATCCGAGTGCTGGCCAGGAGTATTGAAGGAGGCCAGCGCGACGACGCGCAGGGAAGTAGTGCCGATCACAGATTGCTCATGTATCAGGAGGGACCGACCTCGACAGTTTCAGTTCGTTATGACGAAGACACGATCTCGATGGCGATTAATGGGCGCACGAATGCATCGGACAGCGTTTACGACATGCCGACGCAGGTAATGTTGGCGCAAGTTCCAATGCTGGTGGCCCCGAAACTCAAGAGCGGTTTGATTATTGGGTTTGCAACGGGTGTCAGCGTCGGAGCGATGCTGCAATCACCAATTGAATCCGTCACCTGTGTTGAACTCGAGCCTGCGACGATTGAAGCGTCACACTTCTTTGATCACGTCAACAATCGACCCTTAAACGATCCACGAACCAGGTTGGTCATCGACGATGCGAGGACTTTTTTACGAGTCACACCAAACCGATATGAAGTGATCGTCAGCGAACCAAGCCATCCATGGATTCCGGGAGTTGCGAACCTGTTCACCCGGGAATTCTTCGAGATGGGACGCGAACGCCTGTCTGATGAAGGCGTTTTTGTGCAGTGGTTGCAGATTTATCAGCTATCGACGGATAGTCTGCGTTCGGTTCTCGCGACCTATCAGACTGTTTTCCCCCACGTTCTCGTGTTTCGAGTCGGGGGAGCAGGGAACGGAAAAGATCTGATTCTGGTCGGTAGCAATCAACCGCTGAATCTTGATCTACTGGCGGAACGTTTGAAAGACGAGCGAATCGCGAAAGAGGTTGCACGAGTGGACCTTAAGACGGAGGCCGACGTGCGTGGGTGGTTTGTCTGCGATGAGAAGCGACTAGCTCCTGCGGTTGCTGGGGCGAAAATAAATACGGACGACAATATGCACGTTGAGAACACAGTACCGCGTGAGGCATTCAGGCCTCTGATGCAAACGAATGCGGAGTGGATAGAGAGGTTGAGGAGTGGGCGTTGATTGCAGATTTAAGTCCGATATGCTTTAGCTTGTCGTTGTCATCCCAAGGCGCCTCTATAGAACGCGTCGACAAGCTAAAGCATATCGGACTTAAATCTGCAATCAACTTATGGGGACCGCCTGCACCGCCACGAGCTGCCACTTATTTTCGCGTTCGGAATAGACCTGGACAATTTTGTAGTGACCGCTGAAATCGCGGCCTTGATAAAACCACTTTGCAGAGTCGTGCGCTGACAAGACCGCGGTGTGACCCCAAATTCGGACAGTTACGTTATCGCGATTAATGTATTCGACTCGAATACGACCTGAGGTTACATCGTCGATGAACTGCTCTTTGTCGTCGCCCTCCATTGGGTACGCAAAGTAGAAGTCGTCGGCCATGATACGGTCGAGGGTTTCCCCGTCACTCCGCACTAGAGCCTTTACCCATTCATCATTCATCTGGCGGAGTTGTTGCTCAGTTTCAAAGCGATGAGCCTCGGGAACGGGGTGTGACATGAGCTGTCTCCTTTCACGTCGTGGCCGTAAGGATATCACTTGGTCCCAATCAAATAGAACAAGAAGGGCGCCCTTCGGGATCTCAGATTTCGGATCTCAGATCTCAGATAAAAACAAAATCGAGAAAGACTCTTTTAGATGAGATCTGAAGTCTGCAATCTGAGATCCCGCAGGGTGCCCATCATCAATTCCGCTGCCATTTCACCACTACGAATACAGTCAGGAATTCCCGCACCGCGATAGGAATTACCCGCCAGCGTCAGCCCGGCAACTTTAGTTACTTCACTTTCGACCTGCTCGATGCGATCGAGGTGACCCACTTCATACTGCGGCATCGAGTTGTGCCACAGCGCGACCTCGGAAAACAACGGCTTGCCTGTTATTCGCAACAGGTCTTTCAAATCAGCAGCGACGCGTTTCACGATCTCTGCCTCATCCAATGTCAACATCTTGGGCTGCAAGGCGCCGCCGACAAAGGCACGCAGCAATACGAGATCTTTTGGTGCGCGTCCTGAGAATTTCACACTACTAAACGTGCAGGCGATCAGCGAACGCTTCTCGATGAACGGAACCACGAATCCAAAGCCGTCGAGCTTGTGACCGATGTCAGATCGGCTATATCCGAGGTTGATAGTTGCGGTTGATGCAAATTTGATCTGACTTAACTGAGAACTGATTTGGGGCGCCGTCCTGGTCAATAAAGACGCGGCCGCATAGGCTGGTACCGCCAGACACACGGCGTCGACTTCAAGAGTGCCACCTGACGCAGTTCTTATTTGCCAGTTCTGCGCCCTGTCTTGATCAAGGCTCTCGACTCTTGTTTTCAAACGAATTTCTGAATGAACCAAATCTTCAATCTGCAATCTGAAATCTGCAATCTTTCTCTCCAGCGCATCGACCAACAGCTCCATGCCTTCGTCAAACGATAGAAACAAGCTGTAACGCGCACCGCTAACACCGGTTTCACTTTTCGACGTTCGACCTCGGCGCCACATACCAAGTAGCAAACTTCTATGCTCACGTTCAATTTCAAGGAATCGGGGCAAGGTTGCGCGCAGACTCAGGACTTCCGGATCAGCGGTGTAAATTCCGCCAACCATTGGTTGGGCCATGCGTTCAAGTGCTTCACGCCCCAAACGGCGTCTAACGAAACTCGCCAGTGATTCATCACCGTCTACTGCTCGTCGCGGCAAGAAGAGATCCATGGACATGCGCAGTTTGCCTGTCACACTGAAGATGTCGCTGTTAATAAAAGGCCAAAGACGCGAGGGAGCGAGAAGCTGAAATCCCTGCGGCACGGCTCGCAGGCGGCCATTTCTAACGATGAAACTGCGTCGGTGCTGTTCGTTTGTTTGAATCAGGTGTGACTCAATTCCCAGGCGACGAGAAAGTGCGACGGCCTCGGGTTTTTCGGCAATAAAAGAGTCGGGGCCGCGTTCGAGGAGGAATCCATCGCGATGTTCGGTTTGGATAGTTCCGCCTAAGCGAGAACTGGCTTCGAGTAGGGTTATGTGTATTGGTTGTCGATTTGTTGTGCTGAGTTCGATCAGTCGATGCATGGCTGCAAGACCGGAAATTCCGCCGCCGATGATTGCGATGCGCTTCATATATACAAGACGTAAACCTCGGAGGAACGAGTTTAGATCCGGCGTGTGGGCAAACAGCAATCTGCCGGACATGAATCGCGGCGCGGGGGGTGAAAACCGATTGCCAGTGGAGTGGAGTTACTCGTTCTTTCCAGAATCAGCGCGCGAATCATTCTTAAAAATGCCGGATGGGTGCCTGCGGTCGCAGCCCGCACCATTTTTAATCCAATCTTATTCGCGACTTTTTGCGCTTCAACGTCGAGATCGTAGATTACTTCCATGTGATCCGAGACAAAACCGATTGGAGAAAGGACGACGTTTGACACTCCCCGGCTTCCTAAGCGCTGAAGATGATCAGAGATGTCGGGGCCAAGCCATGGCTGGCTGGGTGGGCCGCTTCGACTTTGATAAACGAGTTTCCAATCCTCAATACCCACGCGTTCAGCGACCAGTCGAGCGGTCTCGGTTAACTGCGCCACATACTCGCAGTTGTTCGCCATCGATTCCGGAATGCTGTGTGCGGTGAAGACCAGGGGGGGCGTGATTGCTATCGACAACCGACTTAACGCAGCGCGAATCCGATCCGCATTTGCCTCGATGAAGAGCGGATGATTGTAGAAGGCCCGAAGCTTCTCCACCTGGGGCGCGTTTGAGCCAACTGTTGTCTGCGCATCAATGATGTTTTGTCGGTACTGGCGACAACTCGAGTAGGAACTGTAAGCGGAGGTCACAAATGCAAGTGCTTGTTTGATTCCATCATCAGCCATCTGTCGGAGCGTGTCGGGGAGTAGAGGGTGCCAGTTACGGTTACCCCAGTAGATTGGCAGGTTGGGACCATTTGTTTCTAACTCGACCTTGAGTGCAGCGATCAGTTTTCGGTTTTGCTCGTTGATAGGGCTGACACCATTCAACATCTCGTAATGCTGAGCAACCTGCAGCATGCGCTCACGCGGAACGTTGCGACCGCGAAGGACATTCTCGAGGAAGGGAATTACATCTGCCATTCCTTCGGGCCCGCCGAAGGAGACGACGAGGAGCGCGTCATATGAATCCATATTTGTTCCTGCTGTCGATACCCTTTAGTAGTACCGTCGAATAAGTTGTGGCGCTCTTGCTGGGACCGCAGGCGTCCCCGCCTGCCAGCGTTGCAACTCACGTTCGTCAAGTGTAATCCGGCGTCTCGATGTCCAACGTAGCAGGCGAGGACGCCTGCGGTCCCAGTATAGAGCGTTCGAGTTCTATGGCGGTGCTACTAAAGGGTAGCTACCGTGCGTTCATTTCGTGAACCATGTCGACAAGGGCAATCACATTTTCGACCGGTGTTTCGGGTAGGATGCCGTGACCTAGGTTGAAGATGTGCCCAGGACGACCGGCGGCTTGATCTAGAATTTGTTTTGCCTTTGATCGAATCATATTTGGGGAGGCGAACAAGGCGACGGGATCCAAATTACCCATCACGGCCATATCCACGCCAATCCGATTCCAACCGTGATCTAATTGTACCCGCCAGTCAAGTCCAATAACATTGCCACCCGCTGCACGCATTAATTCCAAGAGCGATCCGGTTCCAGTTCCGAAATGAATTACCGGCACGCCCGACTGAATGCCCTGGATCACCTCCCTTGTGTGAGGCAAAACAAATTGCCGGTAGTCATCAGGACTCAGACAACCAACCCATGAATCAAACAATTGAACTGCTTGCGCACCAGCCTCAATTTGGGCGTTAAGGTATTTGATCAAAGCACGCGCGATAAGCGACATCATTGCGTGCCAGGCTCCCGAATCGTCGTACATCAGGGATTTGGTATTGACGTAGTTCTTTGAGCCACCACCTTCAATAATGTATGAGGCAAGTGTAAATGGCGCACCTGAAAAACCGATGAGCGGAATGTTTGGTTTGAGCGCCCGGCGAGTCAATCGGACCGCTTCAAACACGAACCCGAGCGACTGGACATCCCCAACCTCCCGCAAACGATCAACATCCAAACCAGTTCGGACCGGATTGTGAATAACTGGACCTTCTCCTTCAGCAAACTCCAGCTCTATACCCATCGGTTCGAGAATCAGCAGAATGTCCGCAAAAATGATGGCGGCGTCGACACCTAAACGCTCGGCTGCAGTGACGGTTACTTCTGTGGCTAATGAAGGCGTCTTGCATAGCTCGAGAAAGCTTGTGCGAGCCCTAACGTCGCGATATTCAGGCATGTATCGTCCGGCCTGACGCATTAACCAGATCGGTGTGTACGGGACTGATTCGAGCCGGCAAGCCTTCATGAAAGGACTTTCCCTCAAGGCTGGATCAAGATTTGGAGCGGCTTCGGGTGTCAAATGGGGTCCTCACTGATGAACTTTCTTGAATAAATTCGCGTTCAACGAAACATAGCGCGTTTTTTCGGCACTTACTGAAGATACCGCTCAATCAATTGGAGATTGGTGCCGACCGCAATTCAGACTACAATAAACGGCCAAAAAGCTGTAGCGAGCTGGCTTGTTGACTAAAGGGACATTAAAAGTTGCCACAAGTCAGTAGTTTGCGGTGTTACCACTGTTGAGAGAGCGGTGATTGATGAACGGACAAGCTAGAGCTTTGATCGAGTCCATGCCTAACGAACTCGGGACTGAGGCGGTAGCACCGCTTAGTTTCGATGAAGCGTTTACCCTCCATCACCGCGCGGTTTTTCGAACCGCCAGGGCGGTCGTGCGCGATTCTGCCTTGGCCGAAGACGTGACGCAGGAAGTATTTCTTAGACTGTACCGCAATCTCGATGCTACGCCGGGTGAGGAATTGCTACGTGCGTGGCTTCTGCGTGTAACTCTTAATGTGGCGCGAAACACTGTTCGGGGACAAACCCGTTCCATGGTTCGCGATAACGAATACCAGAAGAGTAGCGCGGAATTCGGCAGTTTTGTCGAAGCCCCGGAAGAAGATTATGAGCGCCGAATGGCAATTGCAGAAGCGCGCCGGGCTTTGGACAAAATAAAAGAACCCATGAGGAGTTGCCTGCTTCTAAAACAGCAGGGACTTTCGTATCGGGAGATCGCCACCAGCTTGGCAATTAAAGAGACGAATGTCGGAAGTTTGGTGGCGCGCGGCCGGAAAGAGTTTGCGAGGGTGTACGGTAAGATCGGAGGCAGAGGATGAGACAGTGTTTGGATGAGGCAATGCTTCAGAGCTATTTTGACGGGGAGCTTTCCAGCTCATTGATGGAAAGCGCAACGTCGCATTTGGCTTCATGCGTGGCTTGCGCAACCGCAGCGCGCGAACTCGAAGAAGAGAACGCTCTGTTGAGTGAAGCCTTCGCGTTGGAGTTTGCGGAGAGTGTTCCGACTGAACGGCTGCGGCATCGCATTGATGCGGCCGTAGCCGGTTTGCACGTTGTTCGCCCAGTTGTTCAAGAACCCAGTGGCGTCTCAAATTTCTTCCGTTCACTTTCTGCCCTGTTCTCGCTTTCACCGCAACGCGCTTTTGGTTATGCGGCTTTGATGGTTGTGCTGGCGTTTGGCGTAATCTTTGGTTTGGTTAAGATGAAGAGTTCTACGCCACGTCAGAGTGATGCTCCGTCTCAGGCGAAAAGTACACCAGCGGCAACACCTTCCAACAGTCCAAGTGTCGTTCCTGAAAATCGGAAGTCTAATGAACAGGTACTCGCGACGGCGTCAACGACAATTCATCCGAACCAGCGTCGCGCTGCTACTGCTGCTAATGTCAAACCTGACCCAGTGAAACTCATTCCTGGCGAGCGCGCCTATCTGCAAACTATCGCGAAACTAGATTCGACGATTAAAGAAGGTCAGAACACTATGCGACCAGCCCTACAGGTTGAGTACCAGCGCAACCTCCAAATTGTTGACCGCGCAATCGCTGCGACTCGCAATGCTGCGAAGAAGAATCCCAAGGATCCAGACGCAGCTGATTTCATGTTTGCCGCTTATCAGAGCAAAGTAGATCTCCTGAATACGATTGCCGATGCGCGAGTTTACAATCGCTCGCAGTGAAAGGGCCGGGTTCTAAGTTGAGACAGAAGTTTTCCCTCGTCCCTGCAGTGCTAAGCGTCATCATCTCCTTCGCAGGTCCCACAGCAGCTCACGACGAAAAAAAAGACCACAAGTCATCCGAGAAGATTGAGCGCTCGACGCCGGCCAATCCTCAAGCTTCGATTACTCTTTGCGTCATGTCAGGCACGCTAACCGTTCGCGGCTGGGATAAGAACGAAGTCCGTGCGCGCTCTACCGATGCCGATCAACTGGACTTTCGCAGAGTTGATAAGGTCAAAGATCCATCGACGCCGCCCACTAGAATCGACGTCATGGTCTTCGATAAGCACACTCCGAAAGGTGACTGCCAGGCTTTTGCTGATGTGGAACTGGATGTACCGAAGGAAGCTACTGTTCAAGTGCAAACAAGGGATGGCGGCATTTTTATCACGGGTGTTGCTGGTGCGTACGCCGGTTCGCAGAACGGTGATATCATGATTGAGCGTGCTTCAAGGTTAGTGGAGGCAGGAAGTGTTGGCGGCAGCATTTCCTTGAAAGACTCGACCGGGAGAATAAATCTGAGTTCAGCGGGTGGTGGTGTTGAAGTCGATAACGTTCGACCGGGAACTCCTGACGACACATTCGAAGTCGGAACGGTCAGTGGAGACATTCAACTTGATCGGGTTAGCAATCCGAACTTGATCGCAAAAACCGTTAACGGAACGGTTACGATGAGAGGACCACTGGCGCGTGCTGGACACTACGGCTTTACGAGCATGGGTGGCGATGTAGTTCTGATGATGCCTCGAGACGCATCGTTCAGATTGAACGCCATAGTCTCTGAAAAGAGCGATATCGTATCGGATTTTCCTCTGAAGTATGTGCCTCAGCCTCCTGCGGTGCCTGTTCCAAAAGCAGACCCAGCTCCCGCTCCCGGGCCGAAAGGTCCAAAGACTAAGACGGATCCAAAAACAGGCCCCGGGCCGGTCATCGCTCCCGTCGTTGTAGTAAAGCCGGTGGTCGTAAATCCTTTCAAACGCATCAACGCGATCTGCGGTTCTGGCGACGCCACCATTTCACTGTCATCCTTTGGCGGAACGCTACATCTGAAGCGGATGTAATGTTCGATATGCGTCTGTCTTGTCGTTATGTTGAAGGGACTATCCACGGATTAATACGGATTAATGCCGATCATAATCTGGCAGATCGCGGGGTTTGTTTCTGATCCGTTTCGTCCCCGTTCATCTGTGGCTCTCTTGGGGAAGCAGACGACAACCTAAAGCATATCGGACATCACAAAGCTCAACTCTCTCACGCAAAAAGACTCAGTAAACACAGAAATTTATTGCCACAACCCCGGAACGGCTGGTGTTCTGAATATAGAGCAACGCAGAAGGGCTGAGGGCAGTTAGAACTAGTTCCAACAGGCTGGCTGCTCTTGGCCCTAAAAAGTAGAGGGTTTTGGCTATGAATCGAAGACAGGGACAACCAGTGGGCGAAAAGAAGTCATATCGCGCGCTCCTATTATTGATCGTCGGGTTGGCGGCTTTTTCGAGTGCGATGAATGAGTTGAATCAGCTCCAGGATCTGACTTTTCAGGCCGGCAAATTGATTGCAGCTTGGTCGGATATTGTAGAACCTACTGCGAGCGCAAATAGCCCGGTCATCTCCAAATCCTGTAGTGAGAGTTCTATTCAGCAGAGCGTCAATCAGTCGGATGAATTTCGTTGGAATGGGCGTGTCGCTCAGGGGGCAACAATAGAAGTAAAGGGAATCAATGGTGAGATTGTTGCTGAGCCGTCGAGCGGTCCAGATGTTGAAGTGATAGCCCTCAAGAAATCGCGACGAAGCGATGTGAATTCTGTTCACATTAAAGTGGAACAACACGCGGGGGGCGTGACTATTTGTGCACTTTATCCAAATGAAGATGGCGAGTATCCCACTGGGTGCGGGCGCGACGACGATAACGAGAGCGGGCGAAGAGAATCCGCGTCTAACGGCAATATCCGAAACAATGACGTGAGAGTGGATTTCACGGTTCGTGTGCCGGCACGCGTAGCGTTTACGGGTAAGACGATTAACGGCGGGATCATTGCAACCTCACTCGATGGTAATGTGATTACGCGCACTATTAATGGAAGTATCAAGATTTCAACCAGCGGCTATGGTGAAGCGACGACGATCAATGGTGAAATTGCAGCGAAGCTCGGCGATGGAAATTGGCCCAAGGCACTCTCTTTCAAAACCATCAATGGAGGGATAAGTTTGGACCTACCCGCAAACTTGAGCGCGTCTGTTGATGCGCAAACTCTAAACGGGTCCATCAACTCCGACTTCCCGCTGCAAGTAATAAGCCAGGAGGGTCGAAAACACGTGAAAGGCACCATCGGATCCGGAGGCCGAGCGTTGGTATTGAAGACGCTAAATGGAAGTATCAATCTGCGTATGGCCGGATAGCGCTTTGGTTCGTTCGAATGACCAGCCAAGGCATTTGATTAATAAGGATAGGATTTTAGAAACAGAGAATGGAGTCATGTTGAAGAAAGCCCTCATTACTGGAGTTCTAATCGTGTTGGCCCTGGCCACCAATGGAACTCGCCCAGCATCAGCGGTCAGCGTTCAGACCCAGGATCATCGTCCCCTTCCGTCGGTATCTTCGAGCGTTGACTCGTCTGCAGACACAGGCGATTCCGGAGAAGAGTTTCGCGAAGAGTTTCATCAAACATATCCGCTTTCAGCCTCCGGCCGTGTAGCGCTGGAGAACATTAATGGAGGCGTTCAAATAAGGGTTTGGGATCGTGCGGCCGTCCAGGTAGACGCTACTAAGAAGGCCTACCGAAAAGAACGACTTGCGGAAGCCAAAATCGAAATTGATTCAACGGAAGACAATCTACATATCAAGACAGAGTATCCCGACTGGAATCAGAATTTCAGGAGTGGTAACGACCGTTGGGACAACCCCGCAACCGTTGAATACAGTTTGACGGTTCCGCGTAAGGCGAACCTCGAGTCAGTCGAACTCATCAACGGCTCTCTTGATATTGAGGGCACGGAAGGCACTGTTAGGGCGTCATCAATTAATGGTCGGGTAAATGCGCGTGGGCTCTTGGGAGACGTAAAACTATCGACGATCAATGGGCCCTTGCAGGCGACGTTCACACAACTTAATGAGTCGAGACCGATTTCACTTAGCTCAGTGAATGGTAACGTAACGATGGTAATTCCATCCGATGCAAACGCCTCAGTTAGAGCGGGCACGGTCCACGGAGGAATTAGTAATGACTTCGGTTTGCGAGTCAAACATGGTGAGTACGTGGGGCACAGCCTGGATGGCCAGATTGGTAACGGTGGACCGAGGATCAAACTCGGCAATGTAAATGGAGGGATCCTAATTAATCACGCGCAAGACGGGCGCCCACTCAGTCCTGGTACCTCGCTGTCTGTCGAAAATGAGGGCGAGAAAGAAAAAGGCGAATACAAGCGAATGGACCATGACATCGCGGCTCAGGTCGAAGTAGCCACTGCAACTGCGGCTGCAGTCGCTGCGCGCGTTGACGCGGCGAAGATCGCTCGAGAAGCGCAGCGCGAGGCTCAGCGTCAGGTAGAGGTGGCGCTAAGGCAGGCGCAGAAAGAGATCGAACGCGCACAAATTGAGGTCCAGCGGGAGACTCAGCGACAAATTCGTGAGAAGGTCCGCAACGCCAACCGTGGACAAGGAAGAGGCATGGGCGCGGGTATTGGCTCCGGCGACGCCCGCGTTACTGCGCAGGAGTCCAAATCCTTCTCTGTAAGCGCCTCTCCTCGAGTGATTGTTAGCACCTTCGACGGATCAGTCACAGTGCACGGCTGGGATAAGTCAGAGGTGATGTATACCGCGACAAAACGTGCCGACGACGACGAAGTTCTCCGCCAAATCTCTATTCAAACTAAACAAGATGGATCTGAGATATCCCTTAATGCTGTATCTGACGGCAGCGGGAGTGCGAGTCTCGAGGTTTGGGTGCCGCGCAAGTCCGGACTACATGTGTCATCGGATGATGGTTCCTTAAGACTCGACGGCGTCGCCGGAGAGATCACTCTGCGTACTGGCGATGGCTCGATTGAAGTCAACAATGGCGGCGGTCAGCTTCAAGTAAACACTGGCGATGGACATATCACTGTCTTGAGCTTTGACGGCCAACTTGATGCCAGAACAGGTGACGGTGCCATAAGGTTAGACGGCAACTTCAATGGGTTGTCTGCCAGAACTGGCGATGGTTCGATCTCACTGAGCGTGCCTTCAGCCTCCAACTTCACTATAGAAACGAATGCCGACGGTGACGTAACCAACGAGGGATTGACACTCACTGAAGACATCACGCCCTCACGACGTGTCAAGCGTTGGAAAATTGGTAATGGCGGCAAAGTCTTTGTTCTTAATACCGGCGACGGGCAAATTGTTGTGCGCTCACGCTAATTGATTGTTTTGGTACGTGCTCGGGAAGATTTTCTTTGGACACGAGCGTCCAAATGAGCGGGAAGCTTTCGAGCAGCTTGCGAAACAGCAACGAAGTAACAGTTTCAAACTGCGGGGGACTCTTGATGAAAGCGGCCTTGCTCTGCATCGTTATTCTCGGTCTGTGTATCTCCAGCGCGAATTCTCAAACTCCCTCAGTCGCGTCCCCTGTTGCCTCTCCTTCGCCAACGAAGTTTGCAGAGAAGTCCAGTGACACTGCGACCTCCGAACCGCCCGCAGCGACGGTTAAGGTGGGCAAGGCGGCTGCTTTAGCGATCCCTCCCGAGAAATCCAATCCTGTCAAGCTGGCTCTTTTTGCTAAGCCACCGGCAATTGACGGAAAACTTGACGACGACGTTTGGAAGACAGCGTCTCTCTTAAAAGACTTCTATCAAGTCCAGCCGGGCGACAATATCGTTCCCCAAAACAAGACTGAAGTAATGCTTGGCTACGACTCCCGCTTCATCTACATCGCATTTCATTGCTTTGACGAACCCGACAAAGTTCGAGCCAATGTCCCGAAGCGCGACAACATCTGGGAAGACGATTACGTAGGAATTCTATTCGACACCTTCAACGATCAACGGCGCGCTTACGAATTTGATTTCAACCCGCTGGGTATTCAAGCAGACGGAATTTGGACCGAAGGACAAGGCGAAGATTTCAGTCTCGACCTGGTAATGGAATCTAAGGGATTGGTGACCACCGATGGTTACACAATTGAAATTGCCATCCCTTTTAAGTCACTCCGGTATGTCGCCGGGAAAGACAAACTTTGGGGTGTTCATTTCTGGCGACGAACAAAACGTCTCAACAACTCTCTGGACATGTGGATTCCAATGGACCGAGACAAGAACAGTTGGTTGAGTCAAGCCGGCCACATCACCGGACTCGAAGGTATTTCGACGGAGCGTACTCTGGAATTAATTCCGAGTTTGACTGTTTCGCAAACCAGTCGTCGCGCTCGGACTTTCGGACTTGTGAAGGACACCCCAGCCTTCAACACAGACCCTGGCCGCATGTTGAACGAACCAGTCGGTTTCGATCCAGGTCTAACTGGAAAGTACACGTTAACTCCTACCGTGACCCTCGACTTTGCGATCAATCCGGATTTCGCACAGGTTGAGGCCGATCAACTAGTCGTTACTGCTAACCAACGCTTTCCAATCTTTTTCGCGGAAAAGCGTCCCTTCTTTCTTGAAGGTATAGATATCTTCAATACGCAGATCGCTGCGGTTCACACGCGGGCGATTGTCGACCCGGACATAGCGGTAAAAACAACGGGCAAACTTGGTCGCAACACCTTCGGATTAATGTTAGCCAGCGACAACGGTCCGGGAAATCTGGGTTCTGACGA
>DASYRR010000017.1:0-10741 GCA_036004125.1 Pyrinomonadaceae bacterium
GGGCGTTACGCAAACTCGCCAGCTAACGCCGCTGCAATGGCAGTTGATGATGAAATGCTGGAAAATGAATCTGCGACCCGGGCAATATAGCTGGTGGGGTCCGATGGCTTGGCGCGTAGGTTCGCTGGGAATGTGGCTCTATAAACTGCGCGTCCTGAACGGTCCGAATTTCACCTGGCCGTTGTTGATGTTTTCTGGAGCGATTTCGGAAAAGAATCTCCAACGAATGGGCAAGATTTATCAAGGCAAACCGCTGCAGGTTAAGACTCGCAAGGAATTGATTGCTTCGCTGAAGCCAAAAGACTGGCAGTACCTGAGAGCGGATAACGGTGATTTGCCTGTGGAGTTCGTACCACAGTTAGCTGCTCGAGCCATGGCGGCTGATATTGCGTGAGCGATGAGACAACCTTGGTGACCTGGGGGTCTTCTTAGAAATGTCCGATATGCTTTAGCTTGTCGTGGTAACCATCACCAAGTACCCTAGAGGATTTAGATGGCGACCACGACAAGCTAAAGCATATCGGACATGGGAATTGCCATCAGAAAGGTGAGTCATGAATCGTTATTTTCTTCGCTCTTTTGTGGCGATTTTGACTTTCTGCATAGGTCTGGCTCTTAGTTCTGTTTTTAGTTCCATCCCACGCCGCTCAAAATTCCGTCATTGGGAATCATCTAATTGCAAGAACGTTTTCCAGTTTGAACGGAAGTATGAAAGCCTGGAATCTCTTCCTTCGCCCGCATTATCGATCGATAACGTCGGTACTGACCCGCTCAAGTTGTTTTACGCCAGCACGAGGTCAAATCAAGATAGCTTCCCAAGGCAAACGGTCCAACTACTCGTGGGCAACAACAGCAAGCGGACTATCGGGAGTTATACAGTCAGTTATCGATCAGCCTCGGCTCGTAATAGCCATGGCGGGGGTTCAGTGGCGGTTCATCGAGATGCGAAAGTGTCCACATTTCCTACACGGAATATGGAACTAGTCTCAATCGATTGTGACGCAGACGAGAATCTAACCGTTTGGATATCTTCGGTTGAATTCACGGACGGGACTCGTTGGAACAACCCCCGACATCCGGATAATTAATTAGAACACAATCGTACCGTCCACCAGATTGCTGATTTAAGATTTCAGATTGCAGATTAAAATGCATTCCTGGAACGCGCAACAATTTGCAATCTGCAATCTTAAATCCAATAACCCGATCATGGAGCTTCCATTAACTCCGCTCGAGTTCGCTCGCCGCACGCGTAAGCTTTACTCTGACCGTGAGGCTGTGGTTGATGGCGATCTGCGCCTCACCTACGCCCAGTTCTTCGAAAGATGTGATCGTTGGTCATCAGCCCTCATCTCACTCGGGGTAAAGCAGGGAGACCGAGTCGCATATATCGCCCCCAACACTCACGCAATGCTGGAATCCTTCTACGCTGTTCCCCAGATTGGTGCGATCTGCGTTCCGCTTAACTATCGACTCACGCCGCACGATTTTGTGTACTTGATCAATCACAGCGGTGCACGGGTTGTTTGCGCACACTCAGATTATCTGGACGCTATTGAGAGAGTGCGCTCAGAGCTAACGAGTGTCACCTCCTTCGTCTCACTGGAGGGTGCCAGGACCGGCTGGCTGGACTACGAAACTCTGATTGCCGAGTCCACTCCAAGCTTCACTCCGGCCAATGTTGCTGAGAACGATCTGATTTCGATCAACTATACGAGTGGCACAACGTCGCGCCCGAAAGGCGTGATGATTACGCACCGGAATGCTTACCTGAATATCGTCGGCACTCTCATTCACCATCCAATGTCTCTGCGAGATCGCTACCTGTGGACGCTGCCCATGTTTCATGCGAATGGTTGGACCTTTGTATGGATCATTACTGCAATCGGCGGTACTCATGTCTGCCTGAGGAAGGTCGATCCTGCCGCAGTCTTTGACTTAGTTCGACGAGAATCGGTTTCGTTGTTGTGTGCGGCGCCTACCGTGCTAATAAGCATTGCCAATGCACCGGCCGAGGTAAGAAAAGACTGTTCCCAACACGTGCGAGTGCTGACTGCTGGTGCTCCCCCCGCCGCCGCGACAATTGAACGCATCGAAGGTGATCTGGGCTGGACGATTACTCACGTTTATGGTCTAACCGAGACGTCACCTTTCATTACTATCTGTGAACCGCTTCCCGGGCAGGAAGGTCTAACCATTTCCGAGCGAGCTGTGATTAAGGCGTGTCAGGGTGTTGAGTTATTGACGTCTGGGGAGCTCAACGTGATTGACGACAATGGAACCGAAGTTCCGCACGATGGCGAAACGCTAGGCGAGATAGTTGTGCGCGGAAATGTCGTGATGAAAGGTTACTTCAACGATCCCGAGGCTACTGCGGAAGTCATGCGAGGTGGTTGGTTTCATACTGGCGACGCAGCCGTGCTCCATCCGAGTGGCTACGCGGAGATTCGGGATCGCTTGAAGGACGTAATAATCAGCGGTGGCGAAAATATTTCGACCGTCGAAGTGGAGGGGGTTTTGTTGCGACACCCAGCAGTCCAGGAAGTTGCGATTGTCGGCGTGCCTCATGAGAAATGGGGAGAAGCCCCGCATGCTTTTGTTGTGTTGAAAGCAGGTGCAGTAGTGAGCCCAGAAGAGATACGGCAGTTTGCGCGCGATCATCTGGCACACTTCAAAGCTCCCCAAGCTGTCACGTTCCTCCCGGAATTGCCAAAGACAGCGACGGGCAAGGTTCAGAAGTACTTGCTCCGCGGCCGACCTGCGATCGCCAAACAGTGAGGGAGTCTTGGCAAAGAAATCAAGGAATGTAGCTGCCGTTTCACCGGCCAGACAAGTAACGGGCTTCATCGCTAAGTTTGATCCGGCGATCGCAAAGCTGACTCGTGCTTGTCGGGCTGAACTTCGCAAGCGATATCCGGCGGCGATTGAATTGGTCTATGACAACTACAATGCACTGGCAATCGGTTACAGTCCGACTGAAAGAACTTCGGATGTAGTCTTTTCACTCGCGGTGTATGCGCGCGGTCTTAATCTTTACTTCATGTACGGACGATCATTGCCGGACCCAGATCATCTACTGCAAGGTAGTGGAACACAGGGCGCGTTTATTCGGTTGGACGGTGTGGGGAAGTTAGACGATCCGAAGGTGATCAGCTTGATAGAACGAGCAGTGAAGCGGCAGCGACCTACATTCGCGTCGAAGGGTCGCGGTTACACGGTCGTCAAATCAATCTCCGCAAAGCAGCGACCCAGACGACCCGAGTGACCCCTTGGAGTGCGGGAACTTGTTACCGCTTTGTTACAGTGGTACTCGAAACCAGGGCCGTTCTCTTGTAACCGTACGGAGTTAATGACTCCTGGGCGCCCTCGCTGTATCAAAGCGGTAACAAGTTCCCGCACTCCAAGGAGGTGCTCCCTTGCAAGCCTGGTAACACTTCGCCATCATGTCGCTGCTCCCGGATCGACTCTAAAGGAAAAGCCTTGAGATTCGCTTTGCTAATCGTTGTGCTGCTGTGTGGTCTTTCGGGAGTGGCCGTGTCTCAATCACCACCTGGCGAACCGGATCAGCCCAATCCATATCCGGAAAAACCACGACTTCCAGAGTTACCAAAAAACCCCCTGGCACGGCGAAACATTTGGGTCAATGAGCATCAGTTCACAACTGAAGAAAAACACCTCTTAGAACCATCCACCGAAGACCATGAATACGCCGCCCTCTTTCTACGGTTACCCGACACAGGTTTGGTCCGGCTCTATCCCTGGGCGCGGCGCCGCAGGGTTGTTTCTATTGACGATCTAAATGATCGCCGCACCCCGGACTTTAGTGCGCACGCCTGTCTATTTTCATTTTCAAAAGAAAAGCACGGGAACGGGCTCCACGGCTTTGTCGATCCCCGGTTGGGTTGGGCAGAACTCAAGCTTGGAGACGGCAGGCTCTTCGCTGGCTTTACAGGTGAATCGCTCGGAGTACTCGTAGCACTGGGTGACGTTCCGCTGGAAACCGTGACACCACAAACCGACGGAGTTACCGGACTGACCAACATCACACCTCCAGCGGACTATCTTGAAGCCTCCAGCTTGAGCCGGCGCAATAGAGCTGGCTTCCAGATGGACAAATTCAGCTATGGTTCCTCGCTTCCCGTCACCGCGAATACCACTTATGTCTTGCGCTCGACGAGTAACAAGCGAGCAGACTTACTCGTGGCGTTTCGAGTGATGCGGGTTGAATTGGATGGCAACGTGACGATTCTTTGGCGAAAACTAAAGAGTTATCCGAAACCGAGTTGGAAGAGAAGAGACGAGTGATGTTCTCGCGCTTCGTACTTCTTGCCACTTTGATCGGCGCGCTTACCGTGCCGACAGCCATCTCACAAAACACCAACATCAAGTCATGTCGTGAGCATCCGCAGTTGGTTGGCAGCTGTTTCAACGTGCATGGGAGGTTATCAGTTTACAACGGCGCGCCGGCGTTGCGGATTCTGAAGATTGACACAAGACGGCTTCTGGGAGTGTCGGAGCAGCGGTTTGCAATAGAAGGCTATCGAAATCTCCCTGAGGAAATCCGAGCAAAGATCGATCAAGATACGCTTCTGTACGGCGACTATCTAGTGTGTCCGTTCACGAAACAACGAAAACACGAAATGCAGCTTGTATGCGTTGAGAAGGTACAAAACCTTGTGAGTAAGAAGCGGTGAGTTTCATGAATGTTCGCCTAACTCTGATTGCGGTTGCCGCTGTTCTACTCCTTACAACCGCCTTCCGCAGGCAGCAAGAATTCACTTATCGGCGGTAACGGACGATGTGCACCACGGCATCTTTCTCGTTGCAGACGCTGATCGCCGGCGGATCGATGCGGGGAAGGGGATTCCGCGAATGAAGGATCAGGCTTGGCATCGCGTCAAGATGGTTCGAAATGGAACAAGGGGTAATATCGAAGTATTCTTTGACGGCTCAAAGTCTGCTGTGCTTTCGGCCATGGATACAACTATCAAGGCAGGTCGAGTCGGTGTGGGTTCGTTTGACGATACTGCGGAGTTTAGAAATATTGAAGTTCGAGGGTTTCAATAACGACGTACTGTCCTAATGTGGATTCTTCTCTGTGTTCCTCTGTGTCTCCGTGTCTCTGTGGTAGGGTAAGTACTTCGTCACCACGGAAGACACGGAGACACAGAGGAGCACAGAGAAAACCCTCGCGCGGATCGGCCTTAACACTCGAATGAAGCTAGTGCAAAAGAGCTTTCAGATTGTTCTTGTCACGTTTCTGGTGATCTTCACCGCTGCCGGCGCGGTGCTGCTGGTTTCCGCGCTCACGTCGCTGTTGGTACCGACCGAAATCAGCGGGGTCTTCGCAGTATCCGGCGGCGCAAGTTTTCGAATGATCGAATTGTTTCTGTTTGCGTTTCTCTTGTTGATTGCAATCGGCATTTATCTGATTTCAAGACGTAGCAAGTTGCATTGAGAGAATTTGACTGGCGACAAAGTCATCTCGATCCTCAGTAGTCGGATGAAACAATCCCCCATCACACGCCGCACATTTCTGGCCGCTGCCACTAGCAGCGCTCTGTGGCCGATTTGTCGAACTTCGTATGCAACTCGGGTCGAAGTATCCAAACTGGAGAGAATATTTGATGACCTTCGCGCAAACTTACTCGAACTAGTTAACGAAGAGCGCATGGTGGACAGACTGGCAGTACTGAAGATGGATGACTTTGCAACGGGCGTAGCTACGACTCATGCCGAAGATATGGCGACCGGCGCTTTTGCCAGCCACTGGGGACGTAATGGGTTGAAGCCATATCAGCGCTACTCGTTTGCGGGTGGCTATCACGCGATTGAAGAGAATGTTTCTGCAGCGGATAATACGTGGTCAATGAAGCCTGAAGACTTAAAGCAAGACACTTCCTATCTCCACATTCGACTTTATCAAGAAAAGCCGCCCAACGATGGGCATCGCAGAACGATCCTCGCACCTCAGCACACACACGTCGGCTTTGGTATCGCCATCGATAAGCTTCGTCTGCGAGTGGTCGAATTGTACGTGGGGAAGTACGTTGAGTTCATGCCGCTTAAGCAAACAGCGCCGCCAAAGGCGAGAATTTCTATCAGCGGGAGATTGCTGGATTCGAGATATTCGCTAAACACTATTGAGGTGTTTTACGAACCTTTGCCAACTCCTCCGGCGATTGAATGGTTACGACAAGGAAGATCTTACTCTTTACCCGATGAGTCACAGATCCTCAGGCCTATGCTGCCTCCGCCGTATCTTTATGCCGATGGTCAGCCGGGAACGATCGTCGTTCGCCAAAGCGGGGACTTTCAAGTTCCTATTACGCTCTTCAAAGATTCTCCGGGTGTTTACACAATCGTTTGCTGGGTGAGGACCAAATCAAACAATAAGGCGTTTCCAGCGACTCAACTCTGCATTCGAGCCGAGGATGTCACCGCTTGAACCCGCGTTGACGTGCGGCCTCGAATAGGAGAATCCCGGCCGCGACTGACACATTCAAGCTCTCGACGCTGCCCCGCATTGGAATTCGAACTGAAACCGCTGCCGCCGCAGTTTCATCGTTGGTTAAGCCGGTCGACTCAGGGCCGAGAATCAAAGTACAGGCTTGTGTCCAGTCGACGTCGGTATGTAAGTCAGTTGCGGAAGCATCTGTGGCTACTGTCAGAATCTTTCGCGTCTTACACCAATCGAGGATCTCCTTAAACTCAGGTCCATGCCAGACAGGTATACGAAAGGCTGAGCCCATTGCTCCGCGCAAGGATTTTGGAGAGAACGGATCGCTTGAATTGTGGGTGGTTATCACCCCTGCAGCCCCGGCGGCTTCCGCGGTCCGCAATATCGCACCGACGTTCACCGGATTATTTATTTGATGAAGAACAACCAGCAGAGATGTCGGTTCGAGCTTCGCGCTCAAGATCGCGGCGCTACATTCCGGGCGACGAGCAATCACTACGATTCCTTGCGGCGTTTTTGTATAGGAGATTGTCTCGAGAAGGTTCTCACTGACTGAGGCCGTACGTGCGGAGACTTTTGACAGTCGTGCGATTGAAACTGATGCGCGCGGCTTTCGAGCGATCTCGTCAGAATAGATGACCGCTTCGATCGTCAAGCCAGACTGTAGCGCCTCTTCGGCAAGCCTTAACCCTTCCACGAAAATAAAGTCGGTGTCTTTACCATCACGCACTGAGCGTGCTTGCCGTAGCAGGGAATTGTCGCGACTCGTGATTTGCATCTACTCAACCACTCAGTATGACGTATTAAAGGCTCAGGCGGATACCACCGGCTTCAGCCGTGTGGAGTTTCAAATTCCACCTAACGCAAGCACCATAACGCTCCTGCGCGCGGCTCCGCCGCGCGTAGAAGGAAAGGTGCCGTTGTCTAGGCAGAATTTGAAACTCCACACGGCTGAAGCCGGTGGTGTCCGCGTTTTTGACACAGTCTCGACAGTGGCTGGGATTTAGGACTCCTTGTGCAAAGCCGCAATCTCAACCCAGACGGGCCAGTGATCGGAGACGTTCAATGGCTTTGCGATACCCCATCTTTGAACCACCAGATCTTTTGTAAAAACCCAATCAGCATGCAATCTGATTGCCGCGCCGCGCCAAGTGGCGGTGCCGGTTGGAAATGCGCTCTTATAACCTCGCAACTCCAGAAAGCGGCACGTCTCTTTGCACTTCTTCTCCGAAAGCGTGTTGAAGTCGCCGAGGATGACAGAGGGTAATTTAGTTAAGGCTGCCTGACCTGCAATCACTTCAAGCTGAGCCAGCTGGCCACTGGCTGCCGCATGTGGGTCGACATGTGCGTTAAAGATCCGCAGCTGATCTTGGCCTATTGAAACTGTGGCGGCCATTGCAAGCCTTGGGCGCCACGGACATTCCTGCCACGGCAGGTCTATGCGCGTCACATCTGTCAAAGGTATGCGGCTCAACAATGCAACACCAGTGTCGCCGGAGTCGTGAAGGTCAATCGGTTCCTCAAAGTCGAGCCACCACTGACGGTTTACGGGCTTGACTCCTCTGGGAATTCCGGCAGGTGCGTGCACCCAATTCATCTTGAGCGTTTCAGCAAGTTCCCGGGCAACGTGGTGTCCACCGGTCCGTGCAGTGCGTTTGTCAGCTTCCTGCAGAGCCAGAACATCAACCTTCGGCAATAATCGTCCGGCTGAGAACGCCTCGGCTGCAGTCCTGATTTTCGTCGCAACTAGAGATGGTCGCTTTGATAGATTCAGCAAGCCGGCTTTTCGCAGTAGGCCGCCGGAAATCAAGTAAGGGCCTCGTGCGTAACGGATGTTGTAGGAGGCTATGACGAGGCTGGATCGTGGGGAATCGTTAGCGCTGATATGGTTGTTTGTGCCAAACTCGAGTTGCTCGTCAGCCGATAGTGGGGGAATTGCAGTCATATCGGGAGTATATTAGCAGTGAGGTGGCAACCACAGAACCATGCCCAGAAGATTAATAGCAATCGTAGACGACATGTTCTTCGCTTCAAAGATTCGAGCAACGGCTGAAGCGCTTGGAGTTGAGATCGCATTTCCGCGAACAAAAGACAAGGCGTTGGAAAAAATCCGCGAGGGTAGACCTGACCTAATTCTTGTAGATCTACACAATCAAAGACTCGATCCGATCGACTTCGCTACCGCTTTGAAATCAGATACCAACGTGCAAACGATTCCGTTGCTCGGGTTCTTTTCGCATGTAGAAGTTGAACTCCAAAGACGAGCTACAGGTGCTGGCTTTGACAAGGTTGTACCGCGTTCAGTATTTGCGCGGGATCTGTCAGCGATTCTCGAGGGCGCTGGAGTTGCCGATCAATCAGGACTGAGCGAGTAACAGGGTGTCCCATTAATCCAATGGGCTCTTCACCCCTCTTCCACCTCGATTCAGCACATGGGTGTAGATCATCGTGGTACTTACATCTTTGTGACCGAGCAACTCTTGAACAGTGCGAATATCGTAGCCATCTTCCAGGAGGTGAGTGGCAAAGCTGTGACGGAATGTGTGGCAGCTACCGTTCTTTGAGATCTGCGCAAGTTTGATTGCGGTCTTGACGGCCCTTTGTAAACTTTCAGGTGCAGTGTGGTGTCGCCGGACAAGCCCACTACGCGGATCTTGTGAACGCTTGAGCGAAGGAAAGACATACTGCCAGCCCCATTCTTTGTTTGCATTAAAGTACTTACGCTCGAGCGCAAACGGCAGATAGACCTGGCCGTAACCTTCTTCAAGTCTTTCTGATGAAGCAACTTCACTCTGGTCAGGTGTTCTTGCAAAGTGATTTTGATTGATTGCGGCAGCATTGTGATGCGATCTACATTTCCTTTGCCCTCGCGCACGGTAATCTGGTTTCCGGCAAAATCGACGTCTTTGACGCGCAAACGAATTGCCTCCATCAGGCGCAGCCCAGCGCCGTACAATAGGCTGGCTAGCAAAAGGTGCGTGCCCGAAAGATGTGCGAGGATGGTTTGCACTTCCACTTTTGAGAGGACAACAGGCAGTCTGCGCGAAGGCTTTGCACGTTCGACATCTTCAATATAGGGAAGTGGAAGTTTGAGCACGTCGCGATATAGGAAAAGTAACGCGCTGAGGGCGACCGTTTGCGTAGAGGAAGACACCTGAAGGTCGACGGCGAGGTAGGCAAGAAACTGCCGAATTTCCTCCTCGGCCATTTCTTTGGGGTGACGCTTCTTGTGAAAGAGGATAAAGCATTTGATCCAATTGGCGTAGGCGTCTTCGGTCTTGCGGCTGTAGTGTTTGACGCGCGCGACAGTGCGGACTTGATCAAGTAGTTTCGGTGAGGACATGGTTGAGGTATCATGCCTTTCGTGAGGATGCGAAAACTGTCAGATTTTACCACGCTTATCGACTTAGACAACGGATCCTTCATCCAATAACTAGTTAGACATCTTCCTGTTCTGAGCGAGGCTTTGTTAAGATTTGAGCGAGGTGATTTCAAATGGTTCAAGAAGTATTGGTCCAGCGCTCGAAAGACATTCTTGGTGGTACACCGGTGTTCTCGGGAACCCGAGTGCCGGTGCACACGTTGTTTGCCTATATCGAAGAGGGTGACACACTCGATGAATTCTTGGATGATTTTCCCTCGGTAAGTCGGGAGCATGCATTGAAGGTGCTGGAAAGAATGAAAGAGACCTTACTAGCGCAAGATTATGAGAGTGCTGCTTGACGAATGCGTGCCGCGGAAGCTCAAGAGAGAGCTCGCGAATCATGAAGTGGAGACGGTTACTGATTATGGTTGGTCCGGCATTAAGAACGGGGATTTACTAAAATTAGCCGAAGCAGAATTCGATGTTTTTCTCACCGTGGATCAGAATCTCAGTTTCCAGCAGAATCTCAACAACTTCGATATTGGAATCATCCTCATGGTTGCTCGAAACAATCGGCTGAAAACACTTTTGCCACTAATCCCAGAGGTTCAAGCAGCGATCGAACAGCTGGAAGCCGGCGAGATAGTTCGCATCGGCGGAGGCTAACAAGCGCTTGGAGCGGACTCGCCATAAGCGGGCTTCTTTGTTAAGTTGCGTGGGCGAGCCGCTCAAGCGCAACGTTAGGCATCTTCGTCATTCCCTCAATATTAACGATAAACATCGAAGCACAACCGCTCGGCAATGAATATCGTTTTGATGGTAAAGAGAGTGACATTGTTGAAGTCCTCTATAGTCTATCCGGGTTGCGAATCATAGTCGCGACATGGATAGATTCAATAAACCAAACCTTGCTTGAG
>DASYRR010000018.1:0-13550 GCA_036004125.1 Pyrinomonadaceae bacterium
TTAGATAATGTTGATCCGACAACACGCTATCCCTTTTCATAACTTCTGCCTCCTCCATAAAAGGTCGTTCCAGGGTCACTGTGGGTTAGAGATCTTCAGAGAATCGAACGTATTGCGACATCCGACCGGTCTCATTATGAACTGCCGCAAGATAGTCACTAGACCTCGCCAGCATGTAGCAGCTAACTGTCTGGCTCAAAACTCAACCTTGATTAAGGCGATTCTCACATTGGTAAGCAAGGCTTCTTTACCGCATGTGTTGCAGAATGTCAATAGTGCCGCAGATGCTGCAAAACTTCCTTGCCACTGGAATGCTGATTTGTTATCTTGCCGCGCCATGCAAGTTCGATCCGAAACCGAAACGCGGCCGCTGGATACGACTTCGGACAATGTCGTGATCGAGAAGATCGAAATGCGAACAGTACGCTTGCGACTAAACGAACCGTTCGAAACCAGCTTTGGCAGTATTGATTCGAGGCTTATCTTTTTGGTCAGTGTTGAAGCTGGGGGAATAACCGGATGGGGTGAGGTAGTCGCTGCCGAACAGCCGCGTTACAGCTACGAAACTGTAGGCACCGCTCAGCATTTGATCCGCGATTATCTGGCGCCGGCAATGTTGTCGCGACCGGTGCCGGACCTCGCCGACCTCAGTCAGAGATTCGCGTCGTTTCGCGGACACAACATGGCTAAGGCCGGCCTGGAGCTCGCTTACGTGGATTTGCTGGCTCGTGCTAATGACCGATCATTGTCGCAAATGATCGGTGGCTCTCTCGCCTGCATCCCGGTTGGTGTTAGCCTCGGCATCCAGCCGGACGTGGCCAAGCTTCTCGATCGCGTTGCCAGCTATCTTGCAGATGGATATCAGCGAATAAAGCTTAAGATCAAACCTGGTTGGGATACGGATGTGGTCCGAGAAGTGCGCCGCAGACACCCCGGTATCCTGCTTTCCGTCGATGCCAATGCTGCCTACTTTATAGAGGAGCAGGATCATCTCAAGCTGCTGGATGATTTCAAGTTGCTGATGATCGAACAACCGCTCAATCATGACGACTTGATAGACCACGCTAAGCTTCAGTCAAATCTGACAACACCAATCTGCCTGGATGAAAGCATCACCGGTCCAGCGCGAGCGCGCCAGGCCCTGGAGATTGGAAGCTGCCGGATTATCAATATTAAGATCGGACGCGTTGGGGGTTACTCTCAAGCACTTCCAATCCACGACTTGTGTTACTCCAGAGGAGTGCCTGTTTGGTGCGGCGGAATGTTGGAGTCCGGTATCGGCCGAGCCCATAACATCGCCCTCGCTAGTCTGCCGGGGTTCTGTTTGCCTGGTGACATCTCAGCCAGTTCACGCTACTTCGCACGAGATGTGATTTCCCCTGAAGTCACCGTCGCTGCTGATGGCACGGTTGAAGTACCTCGCGGCCCAGGACTCGGATTTGAAGTCGATCTGGATTACATTAATGCCAATACGCAAACCGTTGAGCGATTCGAAGGCACCACCCG
Organism: Pyrinomonadaceae bacterium; assembly: GCA_036004125.1. Lineage (GTDB taxonomy): Bacteria > Acidobacteriota > Blastocatellia > Pyrinomonadales > Pyrinomonadaceae > PSRF01. Next base: position 1,507 of record DASYRR010000018.1, read on the forward strand.
AAAGACCTAAAGGTTGCAATGGGTTCCAACTCGCGAAGGAAAACTCAGAATACAGATCAGGGTTCTGATGGAGTCGATGGAAAGAATCCGCCAAGCGCGCTCGAAGCTCGCTTCGCCAAGTCAAGACCTCAGCTGAACGCACGTCGCCAGCGTTTGATCAGACACATCCTCGATTCCGCAGACGAAACATGTTTTCTCTCGTCGCGTGAGATGGCGAAGCGCTATCACGTCGACGCCACTACAATTTTGCGTACGACCCAGGTGCTCGGTTACACGAGCTTTGCCGACTTCACGGCCGATCTGCGCCAGCACTTTGTCGCACGAATCACACCCTACACGGTACTGAAAGCCGCTACGCGAGAGAAACGCAGCGTTGAAGATCACATCGACCAGTCTCTAGACAAGGCCATCGATAACCTGAACATTCTGAAATCTGACCTGGATAGAAAACGCGTGATAGAGTTGGCAAAACTGATCAAGCGTTCCCGACACGTACTCGTGGTTGGTTTGGACTTTGCGGCCTCACTTTCGTACTACCTCGCATACGGATTGCTGGCTTTAGGATTCGATGCTGAGGCGCCTATCGGGAGTAGCGGCAGCCTCCAATACAAGGTGGAAACGTTAACGTCGAAAGACGTATTAGTGGCCATTAGTTTCGGGCAATGTCTTCGAGATACGGTCGAATCTGTGTTGCGTGCCAAAAAGCAAGGTGTTCCGACTTTCGGAATAACTGACAGCCAGACGTCTCCCATCGCCCGTTATTGCGATGCCTATCTAACTACACCTGTCGTCAGCCCTTCCTTTCTTAATTCCTACGTTGCGCCGATGGCCGCAATTAGTGCTATTCATGTCGCGTGCGCCCACATCGATCCAAGACGTTCGCTGAGTAGGCTGCGGCCGACGGATCGAGAATATGCTGCCGGGCATCGTTGGTATCGCGAGCGCAAAGGATCCAATGGAGATTCGACATAACCGTGTCCACAGCAACGCAGGTACCGACAATTATTATTCGCGATATTGAGCGCATCTCAGAGATGCGGGAGGTTGAAACTCTCCAGAAAGTGGTCTGGGGATGTGAAGACTTGGACGTAGTGCCAGTCACAATGTTCATCGCGAGTAGACAGGTTGGCGGAGTTCTTGTCGGCGCTTATGATGGTTCGACACTCGCCGGTTTCGTCTATGGGTTCCCCGCTTATGAGAACAACCAATTAGTGCATCACTCGCACATGCTCGCTGTCCTGCCCGCCTATCGCAATTTCAATCTGGGATACAAACTCAAGCTAGCTCAACGCGAGCGGGTTCTGGCGCAAAGCATCAAGCGCATCAGTTGGACATTCGACCCTCTTCAGAGTCTCAACGCATATTTCAATTTTGGAAAACTTGGCGTTGTTGCCGATTCTTACAAGATAAACTTCTACGGCGAAACAACCTCCAGCTTCCTTCATCAGATTGGGACCGATCGTCTCTGGGTAACCTGGCTTATTGATAGTCAAAGGGTTTGCGAACGTTTGCAAAGCAATGACGCGTCAGGGCAGTCCCGGACGGAAGTAGAACGCATTCCGTCCCTGGTGCGAGTAAGCAATGGCGAACCACTGGGATATGAGTCTGAGGGTTTCGGCGCAGAACAGATTGCGATAGAAATTCCGGGCGACATCAATGCTCTTCAGACTAAGCAGTCTGACTTGGCGTTACGTTGGCGCGAAGCAACGCGTTGGGCTTTTACCATGGCGCTCGCTTCCGGCTACCTGGTTGAGGGCTTTTATCGTTTCATCAGAAATGAAGAGTCAGTAGGAATCTATTTGCTAAGTCATCGGCGAAAGATTGAGGAGTTCTGACTTCAATCCCTACTCAACGTATTCCCAATGCCAGGGCTCATAAAAGTAGGGACGAAAGCCGAAGCGTTCGGCATTTCGCACGAGCCATTGGTACGCCGGACTGTTGACCTGGATCACTCGATTTGCATCTTTCGTATCAACCGGGTCGCCACCTACATAGATATCCAATGCCCGGCCGGTAAAATGGGGACTGTTTACCGCAAGCCCCGCGCTACCCGCATTCGGTGACTGTCGCCGCAACTGATCTTGATACTCGCGGGAGCGAAACGACGAAATGATCTTAAAGCACTTCTCTGCGGGCGCGAGTTCGGTGGACGTTGTATGCTCAAGATTGAGAGTTGGGTCTGCAATTGCTGCGGCCACCATCCGCTTGAATGCCGCATAAGTACTTCGTTCCACCTGACGAAGTTCGATCAATCGTTCGCGATCGTAGAAGTCAGATGACGGCGCTGTCACCAACTGATCCGGTTCGGCATAAGCCCGGTTCTTGAGTCGATCGCTCTGCCACTGCGACACCATAGCCATCAGCGATTCTTCATCTAATACACCGCTCGGAGCCAAACCCTTTCGTTTTTGCCATCCTGCGACGGCAGCGGCGAAAGCATACGGATCTTGATTCCTCGGTGCGTTCAGAGTTTTGCCAATCAGCATATCGTAGAGATACCAACCGCGCTGCTGCTTACCACCATAGGTCCAAATCAATTCGTTTTTGAGGACGTTGTTCTTCTCGGCAACAGCAACCGAAGATGCTGCGTTCGCGCCGGCGGAAGTTGCGCGGTCGGTGATCCGGACCACTGGCTTAACAGTCGACTTACTTTTCGGAGTTTGCATTTGTCCACGGGTACTGCGGGCAGCAAAAGCCATTCCCGCCACAACCACCGCGAGCGCGACCATACTTACAACAATAGGGATTCGTACATTCTTCATGATTGATTCTTAAAGCTCTCTAGTTGTGCGTGAGGTTTATTGCCGGGTAAAGCGGTGAGATGCGCGAATTACGCCTGCGGTTCGACGATAAATATCCACAAATTACGGCGGCTTTTTTAGTGTTAGTTCGTGTGATGCGCGTGGATCGGCTATTACGTCCAACAAAAGAACGATCCCCGAAATCACACGAACTAACACTAACAATCGACTCTAATCCGAGTTTTGAGAAAGTCTCGGCAGTGGGTCGGTATTCACGCACTGTACCGTGGGTGGGATTCTCGTTTTTTGTGCAAAGCCTCTGCGGATGATTTCTTTGTCTAACCCCGTCGCTTTTTGCTTCTGGACTTCGTCGCTCGCGTCTTGGCCTTTTGTGCTTTAGTTTTCACCCTTGCCTGCTTGTTGGATGTGTGATGGGCTTCCGGCACGGGTTCGGTAGCCTTTTCCAACGACGCTGCGATCAGGTCGTCACCTGGACGAATGCCGTTAAGAAAGGCGAACACATGATAGTTAGCATTGCGCTCACGGATTACCTCAATTCGCCCCTCCCTTTTCAAACGCGCCAGTTCGTCCATCAGGAATGTCTGCTCCGCTGCACTCATGTAGCGATAATCGATGTCAAAAGCCAGACCTGTTGAATGGGGTGGTGTCTCAATCAGCACGGCGTTCCGGTTCACCCTGCTCAATGCATGTTGGTACTGTTCAGGTCTTACGAGTGAACTTACCGGCAGTGGACGATCAAACTGTTGGTGATACGCGGACGCTACTTCCTCCAGGATCTTTAAGGCTACAGGTCTTAGCGAACTGAGCAGGCCTCCTTTCAATGCTTGCCGGTCGGCGGGGTTCTCAATATTAAAAGAACGTCCATTGAAACTATTTGCTAAGGTCCGAAGCGATTCGTAATCGCGGAATAGTTTCTGGCGACTGTCTGACTGACCGTACACTTGTGCGAGGAGCGCTTTGTCTTCATCCGCAGATTTCAGATCCTCCTCCCGGGCTGCGATTTGTTTTTGTAGCTCGCTCTGTTTTGTACGTTCGCGTTTATTAAGCTTGCCTGACTGAACTTTCAACGACGCGAGTTCGGACTGGAGACTCGATCGCCAGTCGTCGAGACGTCTATATGCCTCACCCAACTGTGCTTCGCTGTAGATTTCGATGTTACGTGAGTCTTCGTATCTGGTGAACACACCCTCGTCGGCTTTCGCACCGACACCGTACAAAACGTAGGTATCTGTTACACCCGGCACGCCAATCAATTCGCCACGCTCGATCATCGCAGCGAGATCCACATAGTCCTGACAAGTATGAACCTTGTATTTCTCAACCTCGGCCACTTGCGTAGCCAGGAACCAGTGCCGATCGCTGTAATGCTTGAGCTCAGGCGGAATTACAATTCCTTCGCTTCCTACAGTCTCCACGCGAGGCGCCTTAACTTTTTCCACCGCCTCCGCCCAGGTATCCGCAGTTCGACTGTTTGAAGCTTTCGATTCATTCGGCGCTCCGATAGGATTAGTCCGGCTCACAAGGCCATAGTGAAAAACCGCCCACACGGCAACGCCTGCAGCCGAAAGGAAAACTAGTAGAAGAAGAATTCTCTTGCGCATAAACAAATCACTGGAGAATACCAGATGAGTTCTACGCACTCGTATCCTAACAACGAAAAGATGACGAATTCTTCAGATGCTTTTGATACGGATCATGTGAAGAATGGATTGGAGGACTTTGTGTGGGTTGACCTGTAGACAGGCGCCACACGGGTCATGAGGGCAGTACCACAACGCTGTAGAGACTGTGTCAAACCTCGGATTACGCCCGTTTCTTGTTCGTGTTGTTTCGTGTGATTTCGTGGATCGCCTGTTACGTTCCCAAAAAAGCGATCCACGAAATCACACGAAATAACACCAACTAAGCCCCAAGGCAATTCAAAGTTTTGACACAGTCCCTGTAGCGTGTGGCTCGCTTGATTCATTTGAGAGCTGAGGGATGTAACAGATAAAAAAGATCAGAACTTTTCTGGTGGCACGTTGCTTCTGATCTGTTCTTGCAAAAGCTTCAATCCCTCGACAAGGGGTGGAAAGTCAATGAGCGCATCCTTCTTCACTCCCCAGGTAGTGAACATGTGGCCGAGCAGTTTTGGACTCGCGTTCTTTCGGTTGAACTCCATTAACGCTTTGGTTGCCTCAACGTTTTTCCACCCTGCCGGCAACACTCGGAAACCCTTGTCTATGAACATTGGGATCGATGGATAATCCGTCCTGACTTCGTAATGCCATGGGCAAACAATTATGTCTTTCGGAATCAGATCGATAGCAGCAGCAGTACCATTGACAGATGCCTCCCACTCCCCCAAGTCGTACTTCTTACCGTCGATCAATCGATCGCCCCACATCAACATCTCAACGTGCCGCTTGCCGACGAGGTGACCGTAGATTTCGTTTACCGCTTTGGCGAAGAGCACGCCCGCGTCTTGACCTTTAGTCGATGGCGAAAGCTCGGACCCAAGCAAGAAGATTTCATCCATGCCAACATGAAAGGCGTCAGCACGAAACGCGTCAATGAGCTCGTCCAGCAACTTGAAAACGACTCGCCAGACCTCCGGGTTAAGTAGATCCCATTCACGGCAATAGATTCCCTCGTTGTTGGGAAATGCTCCTGGTGTGAGATCGAAGTTTGGATAGACCGTAAGAAGAGGAAACGTCTGCGCCTTCCAGGATTGATGACCGAGTGATTGAAACTCAGGTATCAGCCGGATCTTGAACTTCTTGCATAGCGCGGCGAATCGTCTTGCTCCATCGCGAGTGATGGGATCTGTTCCTCGCCTGAGTTCCGGGTACGACTTGAATGCGAAGTTGTAATCAACCTCGAGAACTATTACGTTAATTCCCTGTTTCGAGAGGGTTCCAAGATTCTGGCCAAGGGCGTCGAGTGCGGCGTCTGTGTTGTAGTCGAGGAGGTGTAGGGCGCGCCAGGGTTTTGAGTCCTTTGCACCGACGGGCGTCCAGACGGCACACATAACTAAGAACAGAACAACTTTGAAGTATTGAAGTGATGGCCTCATCTCGCTATTTTATCCACAGATTACACCAGTTTCTAAATCAGCGTAATCGGCGTAATCTGTGACTGATTCTTCTTGCGATTAGACACATGTATCTGTGCGTCCTGTCACTCACGTTCGTACTTCTGGTGCCAACGCCCCTGAAGGTGCAGGTAAGCAATGTGCTCCGCACGCCTGATGCCCCGGCGATCAATATGCGCGCTCCGGATGTGGTGCGCATCCGGCTCGACACAACCAAAGGAATCATTCGATTGGAAATGCACCGTGCGTGGGCGCCACACGGAGTTGATCGCTTCTACAATCTTGTGCGTCATGGCTTTTACGACCACGCACCAGTTTTCCGAGTGCGTGCAGGCATGTGGGCGCAGTTCGGCATCAACGGTGATCCAAAGATCGCTAAACTGTGGCGCAACCGCACGATTCCTGACGATCAACGAGTGGAGTCGAATGTGCGCGGCACCATGGCCTTTGCTTTCAGGGATCCGAACGGACGCACCACTCAAGTCTTCATCAATCTTCGCGACAACTCTCCGACTCACGACATCGAACCTTTCGTTCCTTTCGCCAAAGTAATTGAAGGTATGGAAGTCGCGGACGCTTTGTATGCCGGCTATGGTGAAAACGCTGGTGGCGGTATTCGAGCTGGAAAGCAGGATCCCGTCTTCGAGGGAGGCAACAAGTTTCTCAAACGGGCATTTCCACTCCTTGACTACATCGTGAAAGCCACAGTAGAGCAATGAACCTGAGTAGTAGCAACTTCAACAGGCGCGACTTCTGCGCGATCGTCGGAAGTACCATTGCGTCGGTCGTGTTTGGTAGCGCTTGTGGTCGTCTGGGCGATGCTGCGAGCACGAGCGAAGGCCGGCTCGTCGCACGTCCGCATGAAGGCGTTAAGACGACGGCAACTGGCCGAATTATGCTCGGACTCGACCGCGAGCGTGACGCGATCCTTCAGTTACCCAAAACCGCGGGTCAGTCTCCCCTTCCCTTGTTCGTCATGTTGCACGGCGCCACCCAAAGTGCGGACGACATGTTTTGGTATCTCGGTGACGCCAACGAAGAAGCGGGCGTTGCAGTGCTGGCACCAAACTCCCGCGATACCTCGTGGGATGCTATTGGCGGGAGTTTCGGAGAGGATGTTGACTATTTGAATCGAGCGCTCGAACGTGTCTTTAAAACTACGGCGATCGATCCTGCACGTGTTTCAATCGGCGGTTTTTCCGACGGCGCTACCTATGCACTCTCGCTCGGTATGATCAATGGCGATCTATTCAGTAGGGTGGTCGGATTCTCACCAGGTTTCTTAATTGACGGAGCAGCGCACGGAAAACCGGAGATTTTTATTTCGCACGGTACGCGCGACCACATTCTTCCGATTAACAGATGCGGGCGTCGTGTGGTTGCCGAGTTGAAAGCTCGTGGCTACGACGTGATCTTCCGTGAGTTTGACGGCGATCACGAAATACCGGCTGACATTGCGCGGGAAGGTTTGCGGTGGGTCTCGAGCACAGTATAGCGGCACCAGAAATCAGCCACGGATCTACAGGGATGATACAGATAGAATGCCTTCATCCTTCATCCCTTATCCTTTCTTGGCGCTGGGGTCTCCGGTGGGTGCTGGCGCGTGATCTTCTTTCGCCGGGGGTCCAAGCAATTCTGTGAAGATCGGCTTTAGAGCGTCGGCCCACACCTGATAGCCTTTGACATCCAGGTGTAGGCCGTCCTTGTTCGTCATTCCTTCGTACAACCTGCCGTCTTTGTCAGCCAGCTTGTCGTTGATGTTCAGATATCTAATCTTCTTCCCGTCGGCAAATTTTGCTAGCCGGAGGTTGATCTCGTTGATGACGGGCATTACCGACATATTGTCGTTACGCGGGGTTATACCCATCAGCACAATCGTGGCGCCAGGAGCCTTGCGGCGGCAAACATCCAGAATGGCTTTGATTCCGCGAGTGATGTCCTTAATCCTTGGATCGTCTTTGCCTTCGGAAGAGATGTGTCCAATGTTATTGGTGCCTGCCAGCAAAATAATAATTTTGGGCTTGACGTTATCCAACTCCCCGTTGTTGAGACGCCAGAGTATGTTCTGCGTTTTATCAGCGCCCCAGCCAAAATTGGCGGCATTCCAGCCGAAGAAGTTCTGCTGCCAATTCGCGAGGAAGTGTTTGTATTGCTCGTCGCTCGTGCCCCAACGTCTCGTGATGGAGTCGCCTTCGAAATAAACATCGATACGTCCTTGCTTCGCCTTCTCGAGTAATTCTGCATGCGCAAGCATTGAGTTTTTGTCGGTTCTTGGCGATGGCACGTATGCTTTGCTTTCAGGCATTTGAACGGATCTTACGATCGGTGTTGCCATTGCGAAGAGCAAACCCGCGACAAGGATCTCAACAAAGTAGGATCGATTCTTCATACTAGTTTTTGTTTTCTCTGTGTGATCTCTGTGTCTCTGTGGTTATTCAGAAACGAAAACCATGTCTACCAAGAGATCCAGCGCAGCGGAGCCACAACCAAACTTGGATAGAGTCAGTACCGTCACGCGGTAGCGTCGGGTCCGTTACCACTCGCAGCGTCAGAGGTGACAACGAACCCGACGCTACCGCGTGACGGCACTGACTGTATCCAGGCACGTGCTCTGAATCTAATCGATGTGTTGAGAACGCTGCTCAAAAAAACAAGAACTTAAGAACTTGCTGGACAGAGATCACACAGAGAATCAAAACAGTCAGCGATAACGATAAAGCCTGACTCTCTGGATGCCGAATCTTCCCAAACGAACATGCCGACCCTGGTGCGTCTGATCGCCGTTGAGACGACGCCCGCCGATCCACTGCCCATTTACATATTTCCCGTCGTCAACCGAAAGTAGTCCTACCGTTGGATCACCCGGAGCCGCAGCCTCGAACGTAACCGTTAAACCAGTACCAGCGAAAACGTATTCATCTGGGCCAATCGCTATCACAAGTCCGCCTGAAAGCACACTCGTGTTCTGACTCGTAGACCGGTCAAAGCTTACATACAGAACGTTGTTGCCCAATCTCAACTGCTGAGGTTGACGTTGCTCCGGACCTTCGGGAAGCAAGCCAGCCATCGTACGCTTGCCCTGATGATTCAAAATAAGCGGCGTAAGTTGGTTCAAGAGATCATAGCTGGCTGTCACCGCGTTTGTTGTCTCTTCATCCAATGAATCGATTGAAAACGGACTAAAGCCAATCGCGTTGTGCTGGCCGATCGCATACATTGCGTTGACTGAGTCAACCGGTCCGGGCATTGCTTCAGGAATGAAGACTGGATTTCCGGACCGATCGTATCTCCTCACCCACTCAGCAAAATTTTGGAAGTAAATATCGGGCGAAAGGAAATCAATCTTGGGAGTGCCCGCTCGCCAAATGTCCATCAGGTGCGGCAGCGGGCCGGCACTTGGATACTGGCCTGGCATATGTCCCGGCCGAATCAGGGCCGCATTTACGAACATCGGCAACGAATATTCTTTTTTTCCAGCCTCCGTGACTCGATCTACGTAGCGGGCAAAGTACCATGCCATAAAAATCTCATCTGTCGCAGGACCTTTGTCAAACACCTCTTCCCACGTACCTGCAGTCTTGAAGCCATTCGCTCCCCACACCGCGCGCAATTCAGGAACAAGTTGTTCTTTATGGTGTTGCAGATAGGTCATCAAGTCGGCTGGGACGCGTTCATTGAAAAGTTGATTTGCAACTGCGCTGCGATCACGCGAGTCTGGAATCATCCCAATCTCGTTTTCCACTTGCACCATAATCACTGTGCGATCGTTCGCATCGACTTCACGGAGGTGCCGCATGAACGCGGCAAATGCACGCGCGTCTGCTTCAACATTTTCCTTGCTAAAGGTTGAGAGTATTTCGATACCGTTTCCTTCCTTGTCTTGTGACCGAGGAAATCGTCGTTGATCTGTTTTTACCCAGGCTGGCGCATAACACGACATGCTGTTTTTCCAGGAAGCAAACCACAATGGAACAAGGCGAAGGTTGTGTTTGCGTGCGTCCTGGATCAAACCGTCTACCAGGGTGAAATCGAATTTACCTTCAGTTGGTTCGATGAGTTCCCAATAGACGGGAATCAAAACTGTATTGAGCTTTAGCGCTGCCAACTTTGACCAGATTGGACGCATATATTCCAGGTTGGACGACGACGAGTTACCCAGTTCACCTGCGAGTACCAGAAAGGGTTTGTCGTCAACGATGAGTTGGGTTGCAGCGCCTTGCTTTCGAAGATGAGGTAAACGTTGCTGCTGCGCTTTGACGCTGGGCAAGCAGCACACCATCAACGCTGAACATCCGATGAGCTGAAGAATCAATCGCTGTTTGGGCCAGAGTATATTTGTGATCATTCGGGTTGTTCCGTTGGCGCGATCTGAATAGGTTAAAGTCACCATGCACAACTGGCTCAGGATGCGACTTGAGCATTCTGCACATTATCTGGTCTTTAGCCAACAGATCATCTGTTAGTATCCGTTGTCGCGTTAGCGAATTCCCTGCAATCGATGAGGTCTCATGCAAACTTACGATAGACGCTGCCTGGCTTTTCTTCTCTTCATAACAGTTTTCGTCGCAGTTGTGCCCGCGCAAAACGCAAGCCGCAACGTTCAATTCAACGTTCGGTCGTCTAAGTCTGCAGCGTTACCACGCACCAGTCCTGAGCAACAGGGAATCTCTTCGGCCGATCTCCTCGCTTTCGTCGAAGCTGCCGACAAAGAAATCGACGCTATGAACAGCTTTATGCTCATTCGACACGGGGCAGTGGTAGCGGAAGGTTGGTGGGGACCTTATGATCGAGATACGCCGCACATTCTCTATTCGCTGAGCAAGAGTTTTACCTCGACCGCAGTTGGTCTGGCCATCTCCGAAGGAAAGCTAAGTCTCGACGATCAGGTGCTGAAGTTCTTTCCCGAGGAAGCACCCGCAGAGCCGTCAGTTAATTTGCGCGCAATGCGTGTGCGAGATCTGCTGCGGATGAACACTGGCAATCAGACTGAAGCGCCGATTCGTGTGGACGATCCTGAAAAACAAAAAGAGACCTGGGTCAAAACCTTTCTCACGCATCCTGTGCCCTTCAAGCCAGGCACACACTTTCTTTACAACTCGCCAGCTACTTACATGCTCTCGGCGATTGTGCACAAGGTCACGGGCCAGACGGTGCTTGACTATCTGCGACCAAGACTTTTCGAACAGCTGGGATTCAAAGATCCGCAGTGGATCACCAGTCCACAGGGAATCAGCGTCGGCGCTTATGGGTTGTCGTTGCGCACGGAAGAAATCGCCCGCTTCGGTCAGCTGTATCTGCAAAAAGGAATGTGGAACGGCAAGCAGTTGCTACCGGCGTCGTGGGTCGAGCAAGCGACGTCGATGCAGACTTCAAATGGCTCGGCCCCGACAAGCGATTGGGACCAGGGCTACGGTTATCAGTTCTGGCGTTCGCGCCATAATTCGTTTCGCGGAGATGGAGCGTTTGGCCAGTATTGCATGGTGATACCCGAGCTCGACGCAGTAGTCGCGATCACCAGTGGAGTGCGCAGCATGCAGCAGGTCATGAATCTCGTTTGGGAAAAACTTCTGCCGGTGATGAAGGCCGGACGTTTACCTGAGAATGCAACGGCTCGACGACAACTTGAGGCTCGGCTTGCTGGACTCACACTAAAGTTGCCAAACGGCGTAACGGGGTCGCGAGTGTCGTCAAGCGTATCCGGAAAGTGGTTCGAGCTTGCCGATAACGATCGTGGACTCAAGGCCGTCTCAATCGACTTCAACGCCGAATCTCCTACACTAAAGGTCCGCACTGCAACTGGTGAGACGCAAACGGCCATTGGTATGGGGCTCTGGGCCAAGAGTCGCGGGTCGTTCACCAACGGACTCGATCATGCTCTCAGCGTTCCGGGTAACCCTTTAACAGCTGCGAGTGGTGCATGGAGTGAAGACGAGACGTTTACGGTAAAAATCGTCCTCTACGAAACACCTTATTACTCGACAGTGAACTTCAAGTTTGATGGCGATCGGCTGGTGATTGACTCAGAGCATAACGTCTTCTTTGGATCAACCAAGCTTCCCCAGTTAGTTGGTCAATTGCGTGGGAGTGAGTAGTGAACAGGCGAGTCTGAATGTAAAAGAATCATCCCTGGTTCGATCCCTGTTCATCCGTCTAATCTGTGGCCGATGTTTCACTTCTTGAACAGTTTCGCAAACGCCTGACGAGCATCG
>DASYRR010000019.1:0-42825 GCA_036004125.1 Pyrinomonadaceae bacterium
CGTGATGCACTAAGCCCAGCTTGACACCCTTTGACGCGGTACCTAATATCCTCCCGACGCGTGTGGGGCAGTAGCTCAGTTTGGCAGAGCGCCGCGTTCGCAATGCGGAGGTCAGGGGTTCGATCCCCCTCTGCTCCACCAGTTAACCTACCGCTTTCAAATACTTACAGTCGCGATATAAAGAGCCCCATTTTTTGCTTGTGACGCCGTTGTGACGTTGCGTTCGGAAAGCAGCTCGCCCTTTCGCGCGGAACCCAGACAAGCGACGTGATTCTGATCCGCGACTTCAAATGACGTTTGCAGCCGGCACAAAACTCGGTCGCTATGAAATCCGCTCGAAGCTTGGCGCAGGCGGAATGGGAGAAGTCTACCAGGGTCGCGATACTCAATTAGGTCGCGACGTCGCGGTGAAGGTGCTGCCGACGACAGTTTCCACCGATCCCGACCGCTTACGCAGGTTCGAACAGGAAGCCTGTGCTGCGAGCGCACTTAATCACCCAAACATACTGGTGGTCCATGACATCGGCGCGCATGATGGGACGACTTACGTTGTGTCAGAACTATTGGAAGGCGAAACACTGCGCAAACGAATAGCAGGGACGCCACTGGCCCAACGGCGCGCGGTGGATTACGCGTTGCAGATCGCGAATGGACTCGCCGCAGCACACGAAAAAGGAATCGTCCATCGCGATCTCAAACCCGACAACATCTTCGTCACCAACGACGGACGAGTGAAGATTCTCGATTTTGGTTTGGCGAAGCTTACCCAACCCGATGGCAATCAGTCACAAACCGAAATCCCAACGCGACGGGTTGATACCAATCCCGGCGTCATCATGGGAACTGTCGGTTACATGTCGCCCGAACAGGTCAAAGGTCGCCAAGTGGATCAACGTTCAGACATCTTCTCGTTTGGAGCAATTCTTTACGAGATGCTCTCTGGCCGGCGCGCGTTTCACGGTGAATCACCGGCTGAGACAATGAGTGCGATCCTGAAAGAGGATCCGCCTGAGTTGTCTCAGACAAACCAGAATGTTTCGCCGGCCTTAGAACGATTGGTCAATCGTTGTCTGGAAAAGAGTTCAGAGTCTCGCTTTCATTCGGCGAGCGATCTCGCCTTCGCGCTGGACGCTCTTTCAGGGAGTTCGTCGAGCATTGACAAGACAATCTCTGTGGGGACGGCTGGCTTCCCGTCGCGCACTCGTGAGCGCCTCATTTGGATTGCAGCTGTAGCCCTGCTGCTAGTTATAGCGATCGCTCTGGCCTTTTCTAATTTTCGTCGAGCTCCGAACGCTTCCCAGACCCTGCGTTTCTTCATAACACCAACTGATCAGGTACCCTTTGTAAACGCTGTGATCTCGCCTGATGGTCGGCTTCTGGTGATCCGTGGTAGAGACTCCTTAGGAAAGACTCTTCTTTTGATTCGCTCGTTGGATTCACTGAGCACGCAGCCGTTATCCGGAACTGACGACGCTACGTCTCCATTCTGGTCTCCAGACAGTCGCTCCATAGCGTTCTTTGCCGGCGGCAAGCTCAAAAGGATTGACGTTACCGGCGGTCCACCACAGACACTTTGCGATACGGATACGGGCGGTGCTTGGACTCGCACCGCTGGAGCTGGCGGTGCTTGGAATCGCGACGGTGTAATCGTTTTTGCACGTGACGACGCCTTGTATCGCGTGTCAGCAGCAGGCGGAATAGCGACAGCGCTCACAGCGCTTGATCAAGCGCATGGGGAAATTTCTCATAAATACCCGCAGTTTCTTCCAGACGGGAAACACTTTCTGTACCTGGCTCAAAATGCCAAAACAGAAGACTCGTCAATTTATGTGCGCGCTCTTGATTCCAGCGAGAACAGATTCATTCTCAAAACCAGGGCGGAAGCTGCTTACGTTCCCGACGGTTATCTATTGTTCATGCGCGACCGAACATTGATGGCCCAACCATTCGATGTCAGTAAACTGCAACTGACGGGCGAACCGATTCGGGTGGCAGAGGAGGTTGGCCTTGACATCATCCGGGGGTTTGCAAATTTTTCCGTCTCTGACAACGGAATGCTTACCTACATGAGCGGCGGCACTGATGGCCAGATGTTTTTGTTCGACCGAGATGGAAAGTCTCTGGGCGCCCTCGGTCCGACAGGTAACTACTCCAATGTCTACCTGTCACCGGATGAAAAGCGTGTCGCGGCCTCCATAACTGATTTACAAAGTGGCGCCCGTGATGTCTGGCTACTGGACATTGCTCGCAATGCGCCAACGCGGTTTACGTTTGACCCAGCCGAAGATTCTATTCCGATCTGGTCGCCGGATGGCAGCCTTATTGCGTTTGTTAGTGATCGCGAGGGGACCGGAAATTTATATGTGAAGTCTGCTAACAGTGCGGGCAAGGAAGAACTTTTGTTGAAGACTACCGAACGAAAATTTCTCCATGACTGGTCCAGAGACGGAAAATTCATCGCCTATTCCAGTCTAAATACGTCTACAAACATTGATTTGTGGGCGTTGCCTATGACGGGAGACAAAAAACCCTTTCCGCTTTTGCAATCACCCTTCGTCGAGGATCACGCCAGATTCTCTCCGGATGGTCATTTTATCGCTTACTCTTCAAATGAGACTGGAAGGTATGAAGTGTATGTGCAAACCTTCCCACCATCCGGAGGCAAGTGGGTGATCTCCAGAGACGGAGGTGCTCAGCCACGTTGGCGGAGAGATGGAAAAGAAATTTTCTTTATAGCGCCGGATCGGAAGCTAATGGCGGCGGATGTGAAGTTAGCAGGATCTAATTTCGAAGTTAGTGTTCCCAAACCTCTGTTTCAGACGCAAATCGCAGGTCCGATTCCCAGGAATCGTTATGACGTTTTCGGGAATGGCCAACGCTTTCTGATTATCACGCCTCGCCAGGAAAACAACCTAACTCCGATTACGGTCGTGGCTAATTGGACCGCCGGGCTACAGCGATGACGCTTTACTACTTCACTCTGGAGCGAAAACTAATCGCAGTGGAAGTGAACGGTGACGGCCCAACATTTAGAAACGCTCCACTGAACACGTCTTTACCAGTGCCAACATTTGAGTTGCTATGAGCTACGACGTAATCGTTATTGGCGGCAGCTTTGCGGGCTTGTCTGCTGCTCTGCAATTGGCGCGAGCGCGCAGACGCGTTTTGGTCCTGGATTCCGGAGAGCCGCGAAACCGTTTCGCGCAATCCTCTCACGGCCTTTTCGGCCACGATGGACAGCCGCCGTCAACCCTACTCGCGGAAGCAAGGACACAACTACTCTCTTACGGCACAGTCTCGTTCACGGAAGGTCTGGCGACCCATGCAGCCAGGGCCGGTGAGGAGTTTGCAGTTACCGTCGCCAGTGGCACGGTGCACACTGCGGCTCGCTTGATTCTGGCGACCGGCGTGATAGATGACCTCGCACCTATTCCCGGGCTGCAGGAACGCTGGGGCGTCAGTGTGCTCCACTGTTTCTACTGCCATGGGTACGAAGTGGCTGGACGACGACTGGGGGTATTGGCAACGAGCGATCGGGCATTGCAGACGGCAATTCTTCTTCCCGACTGGAGCGAGCACGTCACTCTCTTTACCAACGACGCGCTTAGCTTAAGCCCGGAGCAACTGGCCGAGCTCCGCACGCGCGGAGTTGCGGTTGAAGCCAAACCGGTAGTTGCGCTACTTGGAGAATCGCCCGTGTTGTCTGGAGTCCGACTGGACGACGGGCGCATCATTCCCGTCGATGCGGTCTTTACGAACCCTCGCACTCGCATGGCCAGCTCGCTCGCCGAACAGCTTGGTTGCGAATTTGACGAAGGTCCGTCCGGCCGTTTTATCCGCACCGGCGCGGATAAGCAGACCACCGTGTCAGGTGTCTATGCTGCAGGCGATGCCGCTCGTCCGGGGCACAACGCCTCCTGGGCCACTGCCGACGGAGTTACAGCGGGAATCTCGGCCCACCAATCGCTTGCTCTGCGTCAGCCCATGTGTCGTTCCTGATCTGCATCGTATCAATCTGTACGAGACATGAAGGCGAGCGAATATAATCCGCTCACCACGGATTTGGACCGTTAAGCTATAGTCCAATCTTCGTTAGGTCGCTACTTCCGCTTAAAGTCATTGAAAGAGGTCGAGGATGAACCGGTTCTCTTTGCTCCATGTCGGTAGGATACTTTTCACAGTATTGATCTCCCATTCTTTTAACGTTTCATGTCTTGTAGAGGCCCAAAACAAGCGGCCATCGGAGATCGTGACTGCCGATGGCACAAAGCTGCACTATGTGGTCGAGGGGAGTGGAATTCCATGCATCGTCGTCAACGGAGATTACTATCGGCGGGTCTTCTCGAAAGACCTGCGCCGGCACCTCAAGCTCGTTTTCGTGGACTTCAGGCACAGTACTGAAGCTGAAGCGGCCGCGAAGATTGATGACATCACCCTGGACACGCTCCTTGATGATATCGACCAGGTGCGCAAAGCTTTGGGCTTCGACCGGGTAGCCGTGATGGGCCACTCGCTGCCTAGCGCCATTGCTTTCGAGTACGCGCGCAAATACCCCGAGCATACATCTCACCTTATCCTCATTGGTTCGCCACCCTTCATGATCACGCCCAAAGAGAGCGAGGCGTTCTGGCAGTCGGATGCGTCGGAGGCGAGGAAGTTAGCTGATAAGCGCAATCTCGAAAAGATTACAGATGAAGATTTGAAGAAAGCGCCACCAGGACAGGCGTGGAAGCTGCTGTTCGTCAGGAACGGCGCACACTACTGGTATGATCCCTCCTATGATTCTTCATGGATGTTGGAAGGCGTTGCTCCAAATATGAATTTCATGCCGCACGTCTTCGGTCTGTTCAGAGACTATGATGTTAGCAAAAGAAGGCCGCGCGCGACGATGCCGATCTTTCTGGCCTTGGGGCGCTATGACTACCTAGTGCCTTATAACACGTGGGACGGGCGCAAAGATTCTTTCCCGAACTTGTCTTACAACCTGTTCGAGAAGAGCGGCCACTGCCCGATGTTTGAGGAGCCTGCGCTATTTGATAAGCAGCTCATTGAATGGATGAAGAGGAACAAGTAAGTAGTTCTCCAGTACAAGACCGGAACCGTTCGTGGGAAGCCACGCAAGGTATAAGGGCCTGGGCGGGCAACCACGCAAGATATAAGGGCCTGGGCTTATGATTTCTGATCGTAGCTGCGGACCTGGCCGCCATCGAGAAGGCCCGCCAGCACGACATTGCCGCCACGTTGTCGCGAGATCCGGTTGCGCTGACGGATCAGTGGACCGATGACGCTGTTCGTATGGGCCCAGGACGGGCGGAAGTCGGCAAGCAGGCTATCCGAGAGAGCAACGAACGGCAGACGGCTAACTGAGGTTTCAAGGTGCTGAGCTTCGTTCCGGAAACCAAGGACTTGACCGTTCTGGATGGCGGCTGGGCCATCGAGTGGCGTTCCTACACGGCCTCGTTTGTCGACTCGCCGCGTGGCGAGACGAAGCAGCTTCATGCCACTGTGCTGTTGGTGCTCAAAAAGCTCCCGGACGGCAGCTGGAAATGCTTCCGCGCGATGGGAGACATTTCACGATGAGTTTCCTCACGGGTGGAAAGTAACTGGCACGCCGCAGAACAATTGTATGAAGTGACGAAACTCGTGGCGGCACGTGTGACGCCGTTGTGACGTGAGTGCGGATAGATCGAAGTGGATAGCATTAAGCTCCATATAGAAACATATAAAACCGTCGAAAAATCGCCGTGGCTGCAACCTCTATCAAGTCAGTCAGTTAATAAAAAGAGCAGAGTCGCAATGCGGAGGTCAGGGGTTCGACCCCCCTCTGCTCCACCAATAGGCCTTCCCTCCTTATACTTATATCAAGCTAGACTATAACCGCCCTCTTTTCTTCTTGTGACGCCATTGTGACGTTGCGCTGAGAAAAATCCACTCGCCGACGTTGCCGCTGATCGCATGACTCGGTTCGTCAATGAATCGAAGGCGGCGACAACACTTAATCACCCGAATTTCATCACCATTCGAGCAAGAGCTCCGAAACGGTGGTAGGATCTGCGGCAACTGGCGGCGAACCTGCTTTGTAGGAGGGCTCCCTGACGTCCACTTCACTTCCACCACAAGAGGTAACCGAACTGCTCGTCGCGTGGCGCAACGGCGACAGAACGGCGCTCGATAAAATGATGCCGCTGGTCTACGAAGAGCTGCGACGGTTGGCCCATCTCTATATGGGTCGGGAGCGCGCCGGCCACACGCTGCAAACTACCGCGTTAGTCAACGAGGCTTACCTCCGGCTGATTGATCAGCGGCGCGTTGAATGGCAGAACCGCGCTCACTTCATAGCCATTGCGGCGCGCCTCATGCGCCAGATTCTGGTCGAACACGCCAGAGGGCGACAGGCAGTCAAGCGCGGCGGTGGGCAGTTCGTGCTCTCCTTGAGTGAGGCTGACCGCATCATCCCGCGCGGCGACGTGAATCTGATTGCACTCGACGAAGCACTCCGACGGCTCGAAGCTATTGACCCTCAGAAGAGCAGGGTCGTCGAACTGCGGTATTTCGGCGGACTCACAATCGAAGAGGCAGCGGAAGCGCTGGGAATTTCGGCGGCCACAATCAAACGTGACTGGACCATTGCCCGCGCCTGGCTGCGGCGTGAGATCGGCCATGAGTAACAAGATCATGATTAAAACTGAACGCCGCCGAAAGGTCGAGGCATCGTCCGATTCCGCGCTCTTGTCATGAGCCGATCGGGGCCGAATCTTCGCATTACAGGATGGGACAAACAACCTGGCGGACCAAAGCCTCGACGATGGGTCTTACAGCCGTGAATAAAAGAGGGAAGGCTAAATGACGCCCGAGAGATGGCAGCAGGTAGAGCGGCTGTTTCACTCCGCGCTGGAGCTCGAGCCCGGTGAGCGCGCCGCTTTTCTCACCGAAGAGTGCGCCGACGATGTGATGCTGCGCGAAGAGGTGGAGTATCTCATTTCTTCCCACGAACAACCGGGAAGCTTCATGGACTCCCCCGCGTACGCTGGCGCTGCGGAACGGCGGAGAGATGAGCGAATCGCAGCGCTGGTGGGTCAGAAGATCGGCCCTTATGAGATTCTCTCCTTTCTCGGCGAGGGCGGAATGGGCGAAGTATACCTGGCCCTGGACAACAGATTGGGCCGCAAGATTGCCCTCAAGTTGTTACCTCTACATTTCACACAAGAGAAAGCCCGCGTGCTCCGCTTCCAGCAGGAGGCGCGTGCGGCGTCCGCGCTTAATCACCCAAACATCCTCACGATTTACGAGATCGGAGAATTGAACGGCCTGCACTTCATCGCGACGGAATTCATCGAAGGCGAAACGCTCCGAAGGCGCATCGTCAGCAGACGGATAAGGCTAAGCGAAGCGCTTGACGTGGCCAAGCAAGTCGCATCCGCCTTGGCCGCAGCACACACCGCGGCGATCGTCCATCGCGACATCAAGCCGGAAAACATCATGCTCAGGCGTGATGGATACGTTAAGGTTTTGGATTTCGGTCTAGTGAAGCTGACGGAACACGATAACAAAGGTTCGGAAGCGTCAACATTGGTCCACACGGACGAGGGAATGGTGATGGGGACCGTCGCCTACATGTCGCCCGAACAAGCGCGCGGGCTTGAAGTGGACGCGCGGACGGACATCTACAGCTTGGGCGTCGTACTGTATGAGATGGTCGCTGGCAGGACGCCCTTCGTCGGCGAGACTAAGAGCGACGTGATCGCTGACATCTTGAAGACCGAACCGGTGCCGCTGAGCGATTTCAATCAAGAAGTCACTGTTGAACTAGAAGAAATAGTGAGCCGGATGTTGAAGAAAGATCGCGAGGAACGCCCTCAATCTGCCGAAGACTTGTTCGTCCACTTGCGGCACTTGCAGAAGCGCCTCGAATTGGAGACGGAAGTAGAACGAGAGTTTGGCGCTCCTCATACCGCTGGCCCGAAGGCCGTCCAGGCTGGAACCCAACGCGCCGGCGCAGCGGCGACAACCTCCAAGTCGGAGGCGCGCAACTCAATCGCCGTGTTGCCATTCGCCAACCTGAGTGGTGAGCTCGAGAACGAATACTTCTGCGACGGACTGGCGGAAGAGTTGTTGAATACGTTGGCGAAGATCGAAGACTTGAAGGTGGCGGCGCGAACATCGGCTTTCTCGTTCAGGGGCAAGAATGCCAACGTCAACGAGATCGGGCGCGCTCTGGGCGTGCAGACGGTGCTGGAAGGTAGCGTGAGAAAGTCTGGCAACCGCCTGCGGATCACGCTTCAGTTGGTCAACACCGCGGACGGGTACCACCTGTGGTCGGAGCGTTACGACCGCGAGATGCAAGACATCTTCGACGTGCAAGAGGAGATCACTCTGGCGGTTGTAAGCGCCCTGAAGGTGAAGTTGTTTGGCGTGGAAAAGGCGGCGGTGCTGAAGCGTTACACCGACAACACTGAGGCATATCAACTTTATCTTAAGGGATGCTATTTCCACGACAAGTTTACTGAAGATGGTTTTAAGAAAAGCATCGAGTGTTTTCGTCAGGCGATCGATATGGATCCGAATTACGCTCAGGCTTACGCGGGGTTGGCCGGCTGCTACACCGTGTTGGGCTTGATGTATGCACCTTCCAAAGAGGCCTATCCGCGAGCCAAAGAGGCAGCATTGAAAGCCCTGGAGTTAGATAACACCCTGGCGGAAGCACATTGCGCGCTTGCAAGTGTGAAGCTCTTTTACGATTGGGACTGGCCGGCGGCTAAGCGTGAAATACGGGTTGCGATTCAGCTTAACTCAAACTATGCAGATGCTCACATTCTCTATTGCTACTATTTGATGGTGAAGGGACAGCTTCAAGAATGCATTACAGAAGTCAAGCTGGCGCAAGAGCTTAATCCACTCTCTCGCTTCATCAACACAGTCTTGGTATGGGCCTTATACTTGGCGCGCCAGTACGATCAGGCGGAGGAACAATGCCTAAAGACAATTGAGCTAGACCCAGACTTTCCACCGCTGCGCACATTGCTCGGAAGGGCGTATCTAATGAAGGGGATGTACCACGAGGCCATCACAGAATTTGAGAAGGAATTAAACCTTTCAGGAGCGGAAGTTTTAACGAATATCGGACATGCCCACGCTATGTCCGGAAACAAGGATGGGGCACAGAGCGCGCTCGACGAATTGAAGCGGCTTTTTGTGCAGAGCGAATTAAACATTGACCCCGCCCTCTTAGCCATCGTCTACGCGGGTCTGGATGAGCGCGATCAGGCTTTGGAATGGCTCCATAAAGCGTATGAGTACCGATCGCTAAATATGCTCTGGCTTAAAGTTGAGCCGGTGTGGGATGGCCTCCGTTCAGATTCGCGGTTTATAGACTTGCTACGGCGCATGAACAACTCGCCGTAAAGAATCCGAACCGGACTCTCTCGGAGTCCGAGCGAGTCGTTTCTCCTCAGCAGGAGAGATGCAAAGAGAACTGCTCCCGGCGATTCGCAAATACCATCGCCGGGTGGCGCGCCGGTGCACGTTCGTGGCACGGTGCTCGGCGTGGTCAAGAAGCGGCCGGACGGCACTTGGAAAGGCTTCCGCGGGGCGGGGTTCTTCGCGTGAGTGAGTTGCACGACAGTGGACTTGGCTGACACGCCGCACGCGTTTTCTTATTGCCCTACTGATTTCGCTTGTGACGCCGTTGTGACGTGAGCGCGGATAGATCGAAGCGGGTGGCATTAAGTTCCGTATAGAAACATATAAAAGCCTCGAAAAATCGCCGTGGCTGCAACCTCTATTAAGTCAGTCAGTTAATAAAAAGAGCAGAGTCGCGTTCGCAATGCGGAGGTCAGGGGTTCGATCCCCCTCTGCTCCACCATTTAAGCTCCTCACTCTCAATCACTTACAAGAGACCTTCTTATAAGCACCAAAAATCATTTGACGTGAGATTGACGCGACTCGGGCGGAATTTCTTGGCAAAGCGACTATCCTTGCTTGGGCCAGTATGAAAAAAGCCTAAGGAAAACCATGGTTGTCGGTGCACACGCGAGCCAACGTTCGCCAGACCTCCGCGCTGGTTATGCGGAGGTCTGCATTCTTTTTCTTAAAGAGCCTACTCTTTGAGATAACAATCTGCCGAATAAATGAAGCCTTTAGGGTTGGTAATACCCCGATCTGCGTCCGGTAGAAAATGACGCGGCGGCATTCGCAATCTGCGACGAGTTGCGCAAGGAGCTATTTACTCTCTTGTTGCTTCATCACGTGACCTTAAGGTCAGCCGCCGGTTGCTAGTGTTTGGCAACGAGGGAATTAATGCTCGGGCCCCAGATAACGCTACCCGTTGAAATTGGAAATGGTTGGCCAAGCTTTTAATTGCAACCTGTTTAAATCGTAATCTCTTTAGAACGATGAAATCAACTAGGCTTTCTAAGGCTGGCGGCGAATTCGAGCAAAATAGACATTAGCCCGATCAGTCGCGGTAGTTTGAACGAATGCGGCTAAGAAATCAGCGCCGCCTGCTGCAAGTCCTTGGTAATCTCCGATAAACGCACCGCGTGCTCCGCCAATGTTTGCGCGTTCAATATCGAATGGGCCGGCGACGTGTGTCTCGTGCCAGTTCGCTGTGTTCGTGCAGTCGCTTGACGGGTTGCATTGAACGAACCAGTAATCGGTCGGCAATCCTGGTGCGCTCGTGTTGTTGCGAAAATCGTAGTAGGTCACGCCAATCGTGCCGTCGCTGGCAACGGCGATTGCAGGCATAAAGGATTGTATGCCCGCGGGGGAATGGTCAATTTCAACGATAGGGGTCCACGTCATTCCACCATCAGTCGATCTGGTGAACACAATGTTGTCATACGCGGTAGCGGCGTTGAATGTAGAAGCGGCATCGTTCCAGACGGCATACAGATTTCCGTAGCTGGCGCTGGCTGGATTTAGATCCGCTGCGATGTCTGGCAGAGCAAACGTGGCGGCACGAATCGGGGCACCCGTGTCAGGATTCGTGACTATCACAGCGCGCTCTGCTGCAACGTCGATCAACCCAGACCACGTGCCGCCGCCATCAGTCGAACGCATCGTGACGATTCTGTAATTTGGGAATTTCGGTTGCGCGCCCGCCGCTTTTCGCAAATCAAAAATATCAATTAGCGATCCCGTCGGCGTGACTTCGACCTGGTGGCCCTCACTACCTTCGTTGGATTCGGGAACAAAAAGTCTGTAAGGCGGCTGCCAGCTTTGGCCAGCGGTAACCGTGGACGCAAAATAACCGTCGATGCGCGGGGCGAAGGATTGAAGGGCTAGCGGATTTGCTTTCTCAGAGGGGAAACGATATTGCGACCAAGGCGCATACACTTTTGTTGAGTCAAGCGGATCAGCAATAATTGAGGGTTTGTCGAAGGCAGTCAGTGAGGTGAGCACATCTTTCCGATCCAATGTCGCGGGCGCGCTCCATGTGAGTCCCCCGTCCATTGACTTGCTAACGAGGATGGCGCGTTCGACTGCGCTGAAGCCGCTTAGCGATAGAGATACCAGGTATACGTCACCATTTGGCGCGAACGTTATCCACGCGTCGGCGGCCCGCTCAAAGTCTCCGCCGTTAGCCGACGTACCGCCCGAACAATAAGAGAATTGTGGCACCGCACTCATCCACGTCAGGCCTCCGTCGAAACTCGCTGAGGTTACAAAACCCCGACTTCCACCGTTAGACCACCAATCCTGTTGCCATGCAGCCACGATGTTGAGATGATTCGTTGGGTTGATAGCGAGGTATGGCTCGATCTCTGTGTTGAGAAAATTGATGCCGCCCTGGCCTGAAATGTCGCAGCCTGCAAAAGGACTGTCTTCAGAAATCTGAATCACAGACTCTGCTACATAACCGTTTGATGGTGATAACGCGGGAGACTCTAAAGTCCGACTGTTGGATGGCAGTATCGGAATTAACGCACCAACAATGATTAGCGAGAATGCACATAATATTCGCCGTTTCATAAAACACCTCCTCTAGTTGATTGCGTGATTAAGGATGTGAAGAAACCAATCGATGTTGATTCGATCCTGATCATGAATAATGCAGTACTCGTGGTTCAATCAACGAGAAGGTTAGAGCTTCTTGCCCACCCCGCTGGCGGCCCAGCCTTCCTCGTTGTCGAGCAGAAAAAATTCTCGTCCCTCGTCAACAACGATGAAATCTCCGTGGACTTCATGTGGTGGATTCGTCAAGTTTGATGAGAAATCGATAAAGCCCATGCAGTCTTCGTTAACTGTGTAAGGGCCCGTGAATGTTCGTTGAATGACGTTTCCGTTGAGTCGTCCAATCTCGTTGGTCGTGAAGACGCCGGCGCCGTCGAAGGTAATGCGTGCTATAGAAGCAATCGGTTCGCCGCTTACCTTGCGGCCGTCAAATTTAATTCCATAAGCGCCTTTAAGAGTGCGTGGTGAACACCGGCGCGAGTCGGTCGCCCTGTTATCCTGTGCCTGAGTATTGCTCAACAGACTCGTTGACCCAATCCCATAGTGAGCCACGAAACCGCCGGCGATCACGCTGAAGAAACTAAGAGCACAAACAACTGACATTCTTGAATTCCTCATGACTTTTTCGCTCCTTTACAAAATCAACGATCAGCTTGCACAATTCGCCTGTGCGGTTCTGGAATTAACCCGCCTTTGCGTAATCCAACATTCCTTGAAAATCCACGACTACCACTGCTTCATCGCCCGACACCCAGGCGTCGTGACCTGAAGGGAGCAGCGAAACATCGCCGGGCTTGCATTCAAACTCCGTCCCGTCGTCCATTCGTACCATCAAGGTTCCTGAGACGTGGTATTGAAAATGAGGAGCTTCACAACTCTTGGTATTCACCAGCGGCTGCACGGATTCTGACCAACGCCAGCCGGGCTCAAAAATAGCCCGGCCGATCGTGATGCCGCCGATAAACACTAACTCAAGCCTTCCCTTCGGAAATTCCCGCACCTGATCGGGCTTTCCAAAATCGACTTTTGCCGCTTTCTCCATTGCTTTTGCTACCGTTTGTTTGCCGTTCATAATTGACCTCCTTTTGCGCTTCAATAGAGTGGTTCTCTAACCGGGAATTACTCGGCGTCGCCGAAGAGTCTGAAATCAAAATCATGGCTGCCATTAGCGGGCCACGGCCTAACAGGCGACCCTGATAAGTAAACTCAGTCGTCTGGGCTATGGTCCGTTGAGAGAACAAGAGAACGATTCCAATAGCGACCAGAACCGTGCGGTCCTTCATGTTCCCTTTGATCCTTTCAAGTTCCGCCGGTTTTTCTGGCGACAGATGATTGAGCAGATTCGATGAACAAGGTTGTCAGTTGTTGGTTTGGTCTTCGAGATCGAACTTGGCGGTATGTATGAATCGGCGTTCCTTTCGACCACAACAATTCTTTCTTCACGGAAAGCAGTAATCTCGATGCGCTGCGTGGTTTTTGCCAAGGTGCGTCTCCTCTCGATCAACTTCGATCTTCCTGTCAGCTCTCCAAACGTTTGCCGGGAAATTAGCCAAGTTGAGGAACGGAAGTAACGAAGGTTCGCTTAAAGATCGCTTAAACTTTGGCGAAAAACGAAAGGTATTGACGGTTTCTTACGTTTGGATCACCGAATGACCCGGTTGAAGTAAGGATCGTTTCAAAGGAACCGGTTAACTCTTGACCCATTGAGCCTGTAGTGCTAGATCCAACAAGATCCTGCTTCGAAAGGTTTCATTCGCCAATCAGGCGGTTTCTGAGTTATGAGTCAGCCACAACAAGTCCGCTCGTTCGCTGGGTTCGAGCTGAATCTCGACCGCGTGTGTCTTTTGCGGGACGGCGGTGAGGTAAAACTGCGGCCGAAGTCTTACGAGACGCTTAAGTATCTTGTCGAGAATCCCGGCCGGCTTGTAACTAAGGCTGAGCTGATCCAGGCAGTATGGCCTGATTCGTTTGTTACTGACGACTCCCTTGTTCAGTGCATGCATGACATTCGTAGAGCGCTGGGCGACGACTCGCGGCGGTGCATCAAGACCGTGCCTCGCCGCGGATATATCTTTGAGCCGGAGATCGGCGTGGCTGAATCCGCACCAACCAAATCGGTCTATTCCGAAAGTACCGAGAGTGTGAAGGTCGTCATCGAGCACACGACAGATTTCCCGGATAAGGATTCGACTAGGGCATTGCCGGGAATTGGCGCTACGGCCCGTGATTGGACGATCAATTGGAAAGTGCTCGCCGGGATTTTGATGGTGATTACGACGGGCACATTTATTTGGTATACGCGCTCGCGTTCGAACAACGCGAAAGTTATTGGCGCGCCTCTCTCAAACATTAAATCGATCGCGGTACTTCCCTTCAAGCCGCTGAACACCGATGAGAACGACAAATATTTGGGGCTGGCGATGGCTGACACGCTGATCACCAGGCTAAGTGGCTTGGGTGGAATCATCGTAAGGCCTACAAGCTCAGTGCAGCAGTACACCTCGCCCGAACAAGACTCCCTGGGCGCCGGTCGCGAGCAAAGAGTCGATGCGGTATTAGAAGGCAGCATTCAACGACTGGGCGACAAGATGCGGGTGACAGTCCGCTTGCTGAGCGTACTCGATGGATCGCCAATCTGGGCCGACAAGTATGACGAACGTCGAACAGAAATCTTTGCGGTTCAGGACGCCATTTCAGAAAAGGTTGCAACGGCGCTGGAACTGAAGTTGACAAGCGAAGACAGAAAACGGATGTCAAAGCGCTACACGGAGAACCTCGAAGCCTATCAGTTTTATATCAGAGGAGTTTTCCTACGAAGCCAACTAACGGAAGAGGGCCTGAAGAAGAGTATCGAGTGCTTTCAGAAAGCGATTCAGCTCGATCCGAATTATGCCCTGGCTTACGCGGGCCAGGCATCTTCCAATTCGCCGCTTGCATACATGAATTTTATCTCGGTCAAAGAGGCTGAAGCGAGGAACCGTCCGCTGATCGCAAAGGCTTTGGAATTGGATGATACGCTAGCAGAGGCTCACGCAGCGCTGGGCGAATTCAGGCTGTTCATTGACTGGGATTGGGAGGGCGCTGAACAAGAGTTCAAGCGGGCGCTTGAGTTGAGGGCGAACGAGCAACTGACTCATCTGCTTTACCCGGATCTTCTTTTGATAAAGGGCCGGCCCGACGAAGCCCTCGCGATGAGTAAAGCCGCCCTGGAACAGGATCCGTTCTCGGCAAGAGCGGGCAAGGCGCTGGCCCATACTTACTACTTTGCGGGGCAATACGATCAAGCACTTGAGCAATCTCTCAAGACGCTCGAGCTTTTTCCGAACTATCACATGATCCACCTGGGCCCGATTTATAAACAAAAGGGCATGTATGATAAGGCCGTAGATGGATACCTCGAAATGGAAGCACGTTCGGGAGTAGCGGCCGCAGAAATTGCTGCGCTTCGGCATGCTTATGCCGTTTCAGGTTGGCGAGGGTTTTGGCAAAAGCGCCTTGAGTTAATGAACGCCAGCGCAAAACAACAACCGCTCCCGCTGATTTACCAGGCCGAGATTTACACTCAAGTCGGCGACAAGGATCAGGCGCTTGAGTCTTTAGAAAAAGCTTACAACAAGCACGATATGTCTCTCGTCTTTCTTAGCGCTGATCCCAGTTGGGAAAGTCTTCGAGCAGACCCGAGATTTACGAAATTACTGCAGCGCGTGGGACTCAACTGATTCGTTACTTCCGAATACTTCCGAATTAAGTTTTTTGCCGCTCTTGCATCAGCCTTGCACGTTTGCGCTTAGGAACTGGCTAGTCAAATGATGGATTTCACTTAAACGTGCGGAGGGCCGTAAGATGCAGGACACGATGGTTTCGATAGGAGTGCCTGCGAACCGGCCACTGTTTTTGACTCTTTGGCTCAATGCTGCTCAGGTCCTTTTGGGCGAGCACAACTAAAACAGCGCAGTGATAAGTCTCTAATTTCTGGCGCCAGGTTGACGTGACTCTAGGGAATTGAATGGCAAGCTATAGGAACCAATGGAATGCGAATTTGACAGCCACAAGTCTAGACTCGTACTTGCGCCTATCACTAGTTTCGTCCGAAGCGTAAATGAATTGCTTCACTGGAGGCATCTCTTCACCAATGAAATGCCCTGGAGATGGCGTCGATGTGAAGGCGTCACGCAAACAAGGTCCATTTCTCTGCGAGTTTAGTCTTTCCGCGACGATTTGGAGCGTGAGGAGTTGAAGGACTTCGCAACATTCGTTGACAAGGTTTATCTGCCTTTCGCTCGCGAACACCATTCGTCAGCAGCGCACGACGAAACACGCTGCGGTTCAGAGGATAAAACTTGTGGCAAGAATAGGCATCTAGAATTTCCAAACGCCAAATTAGCATTGACTTATCTCCACTTTTGAACTAAAAGCAGACCGCTACACCGATCCTCTTCGGTTCCGGAGTTCCTCCACGCGTCGGTTTCCCCCACGGCTTGTCGTCTTCGCATTACTTTCGGCATCGTTCATCGCCCAAACAAACAACCGCAAACTGAACCTCACTGATATCCTGTCGTTGCTGAAAACTCGATTCGAGCAGCCTCTATCCCCACCCTCTCCCCAGCTAGTGAGTGAAACAGCTTTGAGACAACAACTGTAGGGCTGACCGATGCGGGACATATTGGCTCTTGAATTCTAATGTGGATCGTGGTCGGGAAGGATGAGCACCCCTCAGGCGGCTCTGCGCTCGTAGCGATGATGCAGTCCGCCCACGTGCGGTAACTCCACTACGACCCCGAGCTCAGGTGGTTGAATTGCTCTGGACACCGGCGCGTCTTTCTCCAAAGCAAGATGTGTCCGTGAGTGTTCGTAGTACTCCAAGTATGCTTTCAGAATGCGCCGCAAGGAAGATTCGTTGAAGACGATTATGTGGTCCAGGCACTCACGTCGCAAGGAACCGATGAAGCGCTCTGCATAGGGATTCTGCCAAGGCGATCTGGGTGCTGTCACCACTTCGCGCATGCCCATTTCCCCAACTCGCTGATGAAACGTTTCGCCATAAATACAATCCCGATCATGCAACAGATAACGCGGCGCGCTATCCCAGGGAAACGCTTCGGCAATTTGCCGCACTGTCCATTCCGCAGTGGGATGGGCCGTCACGTTGAAGTGAATAGCGTGACGTCGCTCGTGTCCCAACACTACGAAGACAAACAATAGGCGAAAGTTGACTGTCGGCACGACCAGGAAGTCAATCGCGACCACCTGCTTGACGTGGTTCTCAAGAAACGTGCGCCACGTTTGTGACTGTGGCTTTCGTTGACGCACCATGTACTTGCCTACTGATGCTTGAGAGATCTGAATTCCCAGTTTCAGCAACTCACCGTGAATCCGGGGCGCTCCCCAGAGCGGATTCGCGCTGCTCATCTGCCGGATGAGCTCTCGTATCTCCGGGCGGACGCAAGGTCTACCCGACCTCCCTGCTCTGCTCTTCCAACTCCAATACCATCGAAAGCCTTTTCGCTGCCACCCAATTACTGTTTCTGGCTTGACGATGACAAGCGCTGTGCGCCACTGTTCCCATAGTCGCGAAAGCATGACCCAGAGCAAGCGGTCAGCAGTTCTCAGGCTAGGGCGCTTGTTCGTCCGGCGCTGCAACACGCCCAGTTGATGACGCAGCGCAAGAATCTCGATTTGCATAGCTGCTCGAGTCCGAAAGCAGGACCGCAGCATGAAGAGAAACGATGATAGGACGGCATTCATAGTCGTGCGACGTTAACAACCAGAGTTGCTAACTTCAATGATTTACGAGCGGATGGGGTTTTTGGTAGGGACAGGTCGTTGCGATCGCATTTTGTGCCGTTCGGCTACCTTACGCTGCCCGTAGGCAGTCATTCCCCAAGGCTTGTATATGGACAGCACCATCGGCACGAGCAACACTAGCAGCCCACCTGCGGCGTGGATCACGAGCTCGTTCCTCTGTCCGCGTAGATCGCCGCTGGACAATGTAGTCTGTGCTGCTATGGATGCCAGGTTAGTAATCAGCTTGAGCTTCAGTAGCAAGACGACGGTGGCGAAAATGGTGACCACGAATTTCACCAGGACCCAGTAATGGCGAAACAAGCCCCACGCG
This sequence comes from Pyrinomonadaceae bacterium, assembly GCA_036004125.1. Lineage (GTDB taxonomy): Bacteria > Acidobacteriota > Blastocatellia > Pyrinomonadales > Pyrinomonadaceae > PSRF01. The sequence goes on from DASYRR010000019.1 coordinate 18,068, forward strand.
GTGCCCAAAGATTGGACCAGCCCGCTTAACACTGAGGCGAGCGCCAGAGGGACGATCACGTACCAGGCGATCAACTCCATCGCGAGATAAGCACTACGCACCAACTGAGCATTCTTACTGGTCAGACCAGCGACGGCGAGAACCAGGAAGCCGGCGACGGCGCCCATCCAGCCCACTGAGAAAGTGATATGCGCCGTCAGCGCAAACTTGCGTAAGCGAGGTGTCATAGTCATTTCATTTTGCAACGGGATCGGAGAGCGAGACGAGCAAGCCGAACGACTGCCAACTGCTCGGGTCCTACTTATTAGCCGTGCTCAGGATTGCGGTCCGCACTCTACTTTTATCTCCCGAATCCGTCCATGCGATGATGACTTCATCGCCAGACATTTGCATGCGAGAGGCACCGCTGGATTTCTCCGCCACGACGATCGCGGGCGCTGTGGATCGATCCGGTCTAATCATGCGCGCGCGAACCTCGGTGCCGCTCGGCGTTCTCTCGGCCCAGCTTACGACGGCGTTTCCCGAAGAAAGTGCAATGACGTCCACGCGGCCGATCGAATGTTCGTCCCCTAACAGGACCTTAGGGCCGAAGGTCGCGCCGCCATCAGTTGAAAGCGCGGCATAGACCCTGGGCTGATCGTGCGCTCCCGTAAACCACGCCACCGCGACGTTCTTTCCGGAAGACGAAATCGCGGGCCCGTTCACCGGACAGCCATTGATTTCCCAACCATCTTTCGAAAGCGACTCAGGTTCAGACCACTTTCCGTTTTTCAAGCGGACGATGGAAATGTCGCGGATTTCCTTATCGGACCGGTCGCGATAGACGACCGCGACGCCATCTGGCGTTTGCGCAGCCGCCGTCTGACAGCACTCGCAGACGCGGCTGTCAAGCATCACTTCTTTGCCCAGCGTTCCATCCAAACCGATCGTGTTCGACATCAGCGATGATTCCATTTTCGAGGCAGCCATCTGTCCGGGCGCGTGACGATCGCCGCCTTCGAGGTGTTTATGATCGCCGCTCCCGTGCCGGGATGCATCAGAGTTCGTTGCCTCGCCCGAGCCGTGCTTCATCGAAGCACTATCCATCATCATCATTGATCCTTTAATCCAAACGACGGCGATTCCTCCATTGGCGGCAGCAACCGAGACGAATCCGCGCTCCGCCGGAGTTCGATCGCGGTGCGGGACAATTGCTTTGCCCCACGTCTGACCACCGTCGCGCGAAATGGACAGAGTCACGTCATTAGCGTGCCTTCCCGGTCCGTTCTTCGCCAGCCAATACGCCGCCAGCGAGCCGTCCGGCAAAGCCAGGATAGAGGAATCAAACCGGTTCTCGCCTTGTGTGATCGTGCGTGGTGTGGACCAGTTGCCGCCCTTGGGTCTGACAGAAAACTTCAGCGCGTAGCCCTTCGGCTGGATCGGTTCGAGCCAGCTCAGATAGACGCGGCCATCGGGCCCAGCGCTCAAGTTTGGCTCAATGCTTCCCGCGCCGGCCGGTGAGTCAATCTCGCTGACGGCGCTGTTTTCGATTGGGCTCGCCTCCTCAGTAGCGCCGGTAGTCGAGAACTTGAGCATCGCTCCCGTTGAGAAAATAAGCAGCAAGACTAATCCGAGTTTGTATATGGTTTTCCTGGGCATCTTGGTCCTCCCGCGATCACGCTGACGTTTTCAGGAAAACAGTATAAGCGGGTGTGGCTGAACCGAAGCTGAACAGCACGCGTTTCGTTCAGCTTAGGTTCAGCTTCTAGTGTGCTATAAAACGAGGTCAGTATGAGAGTTCTTGTCGTTGAGGATGAGGCATCGCTCGCGAAGCAGCTCGCGGCGTCCATCGCGAAGGCTGGGTATGTCGTGGACCACGCCGCCGATGGCGAGCGCGCAGATTTTCTCACCCAAACCGAGCAATATGACGCGATCGTTCTCGACTTAGGGCTGCCGAAGATTGATGGACTCACCCTGTTGCAAAAGTGGCGCGAAGCAAGTTTGACGACGCCGGTGCTCGTACTCACGGCTCGCGGCACTTGGCACGAGAAGGTGCGAGGGATCGACAGCGGGGCGGACGATTACATGTCGAAGCCCTTTCGCATCGAGGAAGTGCTGGCGCGACTGCGCGCTCTGATGCGCCGGGCAAGCGGCCACGTCACGCCGGAACTTCGCGCGGGCAATGTCATCCTCGATCCTCAGCGAGTGCATGCCACGCTGGACGGCACGCCGGTGAAACTCACGAGCCACGAGTTCCGCGTACTCTCGTACCTGATGCATCATCGTGGCCGCGTCGTCTCTCAGGCGGAACTAACTGAACACATTTACGCGCAGGATTGGGATCGCGATTCGAACACTGTTGAGGTGTTCATCGCGCGATTGCGTCGCAAGCTGGGCGCATCGTTGATTGAAACCGTACGCGGTCTCGGCTATCGAATCGAATGAGACGCCTCTCCCTCAAAACACACATCCTGGTCGCCGCTGTGCTCTGGACTATCGGCCTGTTTGCGATCACAGGCGTCATTCTCCACGTCGTGACGTTTGATCACTCCTCCACGCATGTCGCGACTCATTCGTCCGCTCAGTTCCTCTCTTACTGGACATTCTCCCGGCATGCGCCGGTGGCGGCGCTGGTCGGAGTGGTCTTTATGCTCTTGGGATTTCTGGCGCTCCGGCGAGGTCTTTCGCCGATTAATGAACTACGCAATCGGCTCGTGGCTGTTCACAAAGGCTTGAACGCGCGCGTGGGCGGCAGCTATCCAGCGGAAGTGCAGCCATTGGTCGACGACCTGAATGCCCTCCTCGAGGATCGTGAGCGACGCGTTGCGCGTGGCGTCGCCAAGGCCGGCGACCTCGCACATGGTTTGAAGACACCGTTGGCGGTGTTGGCGCACGAGGCCGAGCAGGTGCGAGCAGTAGGACACGAGCAGCTTGCCACAGAGATTGATCAGCAAATTGATCGGATGCGACGACAAATCGACTATCATCTGGCGCACGCGCGATCCACTGTCTCTACCGTGTCGCCTGCGGCGCACGCGTCGATCGCCGCATCCGCCGCAGGGCTGGTCCGCGCGCTCAAGCGGCTGCATGCCGAACGAGACCTCCGCATTGAGATCGATGCGCCCTCGTCGCGCGCCTTTCGCGGACCGCGAGAAGATCTCGACGAGATGCTCGGTAACCTGCTCGACAATAGCTGCAAGTGGGCTCATAGCCAAGTGATGCTCACCTGCTCGAAAGAAGGCAGACAGGTCGTGATTACGGTTGATGATGACGGGCCAGGCATCGAGCCTTCGATGCGCGAAGCAGTTCTGCGGCGCGGCATTCGAGCAGATGAAGGGGAACACGGCTCCGGCCTCGGTCTCGCCATCGTTCGTGATCTCGCCGAGATTTACGGTGGATCAATTTCGCTTGACGACTCTCCGTTGGGGGGACTGCGCGCGCGACTAACGCTGCCGGCTCAGGACGCGGCCTAGCGGTAAGGACGAACTCGCGAGTCCCAACTCTGCTCAACTCGCGGCTTCGATCCCAGTCACCCGGATTGTCCTTCCCCTGAGCGTGCCCGTCACCTTGACCTTCTGACCCGCAAATTCTCGCGCCTTCTCTTGGCCAGCTTTGTCGAGCTGGTAGACTCGTTTGTGGTCGCGGTCGGCTAACACGAACTTGCTGCCGCCCTTCACACACATTAGGGTGCACGCCTTGTCATCGCCCATGCCCTTCATGTGATGCAGGCCGCAGTGACTGTCGCTAATGTAGCCGACAATTGAAGTCTCAGCACTCGCGTTGCTCTTACCGTTCCGGCCAATGCTTGTCACCGATGCTGTTAGAACGATAACAAGCGCCAGAGATATTGACGTTGCCTTCATAAAACGCATTTTTCTTTCCTCCATTTTTGGTCGTTTCATTTTCGGGAGAGCTTCGAAAACTGTATTTTCCATCAGGGCTTCACAGCGGGAGTTGGCGTCGCAGTAGGCGCCCGGCGCGGCGCGCTCGAATGCCAATGCACAATGCGCCATTGACCGTCGCGCTTTTCCAAAACGGCGGTGGCCAATCCAGCGCCTTCAACGTGACGAGTTTTTCCCGCTTCGCCCACATCGGCCGCAATTGAATACTTCATCGTCGCCCAGGCCGTGTTGCCGGAAACGTGTATCTTCACGTCGCTGAACGAATACTTCGTGTTCTGCGTCTCTTTCATTTCTGGCCCGAGATGATGATCGCGATAATCTGCCCAACCGTAATTCGCGTGGCCGCTTTCAAAAACAGTTAACGACTCGTCGTTCGCCCAGACTTGGGTTGCCGCCGCCATGTCATTCTTTTCGAAACTCGTCGCGCTCTTCAGCAGCGCGTCGCGCACCGCGGCTTCGTCGTTGCTTTGACCGAACGAATATCGTGCACCTACAACGGCAACCGTGATGGACAGAAAAGCGATAACGCTGATACAAAATCTTTTTTGCGACATAATTCTTGCTCCCTTGCTTTGGAAATTACTTCTGCCGCCACGAAAGTAGCGCGACCCCTATCAGCGTCAGCAAAGCTCCACTGATTTTCATGACAGTCAGGCTCTCGCTCAAAAACATCCACGAAAGCACCATCACCAGCAGTACATAGCTGACGGAGATTCCTGTCGCCATGCCTACGGGCAGCTCCGCCAGTGCCAGCACAAAAGAAATTGAACCAAGCGCCATTAACAAACCGATAGGCGCGCCCAATGGCAAAGCCTTTGTGGGCACGGTGAGACTTCCTTGTTTAATCCACAACGCCGGCACCGCGGTTACTGCCATCCCGATTGCCATAAGAAAATTCACTTGATATGGATTCAACTGCTTCATGCTGAACTGCTCGAGGAATGATGCTGTTCCTACCAGCACGATATAGCCCAACAAAAAACCAAATCCGGATATTGATGCCGTCATTATTTTCTCCTCAGTGCTGAGATCACGTGATGATTTGCTCGATGAACTGTTTGTAACTTTCACGGAACGTCAAGCTGATCTTCTCTTCAACTGCCGCTTTCGAATTCGCCAGATAAGAATTGCGAGAATCACGATACTTGGCGGCACGACAATGACCGCCAAGCTTCTTTCTCCCTTGACGACGGCAAGCGTTGTGACCGTGCCATCCCGTGAGACCTTTCGAATTCGCGGGCTGCCGAGACGGTCTGCCAGTGTGGACGCTTCCAGGGTCGCGCTCGGTCCATAAGGATTACTCATGCGCTCGACGACGTAAATATTGCCTTCTGCTGCGGTAACGCCAACCGGCGCCCAAGGCCAACTCGAACTTAGGACGGCGCTAATTCTGCCGTCAGGACTCAATTTGAGAACAGCTCGCTTCCAATAGTTGGCGACGTACACGTTATTGTCAGCGTCAATAGCAAGCCCCATCGAGCGCACACGTCTTTCTTGTCCGCCTTCGGCGTAAGCTGCTTCTTCACTGTGTGCCAGTGTCGTGATAGTTCCATCTCGCGCGATTTTGCGTATGCGTTGCTCTGCGTCCAGGGCATAGATTGAACCGTCCGGTCCGAGTGCGGCTGCGTTCACCCTGCCGAACCTCTCCTGTGGGCCTTTGATATTGCCTTCAGCATCAACTGCGAAAGCCCACCTAACCTCTTTCGGGATATCCGTGACGCGAAGAACTTCGGTGAACTGCCCTTGCGGAGTAAGTCTCCAGGCATGATCGTTAACTAAATAAAGATTGCCATCATCCCCGACGATCAAAAAATCCAGGTGAATGTTTTGAGCTACAGTTTGCCGTCCGGGTCTAGACGCTAAATTCGGTTGTGAAGAGTATCGGTGAGGTAGATGCGGCCCGCGCGGTCGAGATTAATGCCGGTGCCCACGTGCGCAACCACGACGACCGCATGAATTCCACAACTCAACAAAACCGCAACTATGACGATGCTCGTGTCATCCTATCTCGCAAGTCGGTCGAGCATTCGCTTCATCTGATCGATCTCGCTTTGCTGACTTGCCGTGATGTTTTTACACAAGTCTTTGATTTCCTGATCTTGAATCGCAGCCTCTTTGCACATCAGGATCGCTCCCGCGTGATGCGGAATCATTGAGCGCAAAAACTGTTTATCTCCAATGGCGGTTTGCTGGCGAATGGCAAACCATGAACCGACCAGAATGAGAACGCCGGCGGCAATAATCGCGATGTTCAGCTTCTTTGATTTATACATCGCCATCATGGGCAGCTCAATCAGCACCGTCGATGAAGTCATCAAAGCCGCCATGTAAACCTGATTGAAATTGTTGTAGACATTGCCGAAGGCATTCACCATCGCATACATAAATATGTACATGGCTATGAAATGAAGCACGATCATTATCAGAAACCGGCCGTAGTGATTTTTGTTCATCTCAAAGAGCCCTCCATAGTTACAACTCTCTTTTCAGAATTGGACGTCGCGGTGCTTGTTTTATTCGTAGCGAAGGCTGACTCGTTTCAATTCATAATTGATTCGTTCCTCTCTTTGACCCCGCCAACCGCAACTAGCGAACGACCAATAACCGCGCTTCATCTAATCAATGTGTGGAACAGTGTTCGCCTATTTCGCCTATAACGAGTATGCGGAACGTTGTTTCGCAAACCGAAATTTCGGGAGGAAAACATGAATACAATCAAATCGCTAAAAAACGTGTTCGCGTTTGTCCTGGGAACGATGGTGCTCCTGTTCGGCGTCGCCACGGCTTCGGCACAGGACTACAGCCAGAAACAGGAAAAGCGCGATCTGAAGCGGCACCAGCAAATGGAGCGCGACTATTACGGTAACAGCAGTGAATTGCGTCGCCATCAGAAGATGGAACGCGAGCAGTTGAAGTACGAGCAGAAGATGGAACGTCGTGGTTACTACGTTCAGCATCAGCAGTACAACAACGGGTCCTACAATAACCGCAATTACAACAACGGTTATTATTACAACCGTAGCTACGGCTACTACGACAAGCACGGACGCTGGCATTCGTACCGCAATCCGTAACCTGGTTCATTCCGCCCTCGGTGAACACTGATCCGAGGGCTTAACTCTCCCTTTCTTTTTGCTTCAATTCTCCGGGCCGATGACCTTAGAAGCTAATCAGCATCTAAGGCTTCTTCTTGCCCATGTTCATGTTCCCCATTTTCATATTCTTCATGTCTTTCCTATTCATATTCTTCATGTTCATGTTTCCGTTCGCGTTGGCGTTCGCAGGACTGGCCGTCGCGGTCGGAGTTGGCGGCGGTGATGTAGCTGCCGCCGAGTTTCTGTTGGCGTTCGCGTTGTTTGGATTGTTCGCAGTGGCGCAGCCGGCTCCTAAAAGTGTAAGAACCAGCAACGGAACCAATCCTGTGGTGCTTCGCATAAAACGGTCCTCCTATTCAATCATTCAGCAGCTGAAAATTCGGCGATGATGCGCTCGCGAATTTTTTCCGCCGACAATCCCTGCTTTTGCAGGGCGGAAGCTGTCAAAGCCTCCTGTATGCACGTGGCGCAATTGGCGGCGTGGTCGTCCTCGAAGCAACTGTGCAAGCTCTTATGACCCAGACTCCGGTCACAGTGGCAATAGCACGGCATCTGCGCAATGAGTTGCGGAATTTCTCTAACCACCTGATAAGCTTCGCGCGCCTTTCCCGTGAAGTGCTCCGGCGAAAGTGTGGCGCGCAGTTCATTCGGGCTGGGAACGCTTTCGTAATGCGCTGGAATCTGATTATTAAGTTCGACGCGTCGTGCGGCACCATCGTGCATTTGATGAGTCGCAGTTTCTTTGGCCTTGTCTTTCGTCACCTGGCTGCGGCGAACTAAAATCGCTGTTGCCGTCGCTACTGCGACTATAGCAATGAGTATGAAACAGTTTTTCTTTTCATAACAGTTCACCTCAGCTTATGAGTAATCGCGGATTCAGGTGTGGCCCCGCGAGCAACTCCCGGATGTTCTCTTGCGGGTTGCAGGAAGACGAGTACCGCAGCCGCTAGCAGCACGGCAACACCTAACAGAGCTTCAGTGGCAATCGAGCGCCTAAAATCTTGGGACAATTTGGATTGCTGCAATTCTGGCACTTGCTTCTCGGTTTCAAGAGATCGCTTGGCTCTGGGATGAATGATGAATGTATTCACCCCGCCCAGTACGATCATGGGAATAAAGATCGCGACCTTCAGTAAGATTGTCGTTCCATAAGCCGTATTCCAAAGCGCCGCGAAGCTGTCGAGATGAATCCACGAGTTGTAAACGCCGGTCAGCGCGATCAGAATCGTGGCCGGAATTGCGTACCGCGTGAATAGCGGAATGACCTCTTTGATCAACCTCAGGCGTTGCGGTGACCCGAGCGACGACACGGCACGCGGCAGGATCAATGCCATGTGAAACAGACCGCCAACCCACAATCCGGCAGTAACCAGATGCAGCCAATCCGAAACGAGCGCCGATCGCCATTCTTTAGCGGCGGCGCCCGCATGCCCGGTGCTACTCAACGCGTAGAACATGATCGCGATAACTAGCGCGCCAAACCATAGCGTCCATCGTTGCGATGAGATCGCAAATATGAAAAGAGCCGCAGCCACCAGTACCAGCATGATGAATTCGAGCAACCATAGACCTCCAAAACCAGTGCTCATGCACACCTGGTAGAGTCTCGACGGAGCGAGCGCCTGTGCGAAGCTAATGTCGAGTACCGTGGCCGCCTGGGCAATCAAAGAGGCCACTATCGCAACAGCGAGCAACCCCACGCTTAACCAGCACAACTGCGTAAAGCGAGCCGTGCTGCGGCGAAGCGTCACAGCCTTTTCGTTTTCAGCAATGCCAGGGATGCGGCGCAGAGAGGGTCCGAGGATCAGCAATTGAAACAGAAATCCACCGAAGAGGGTCATCGAAGCCAGATACTGCAACCAACGGATAGCGCTTAGGCTGAAACTTACGCCGGATTCCTGCATCGACTCGCTCGGAGTGGTTTGGGGAGACATTGAGGGTTGTTGGCCAACTTGCGCCGGTGAAGTTGCGGCGTTTGGCGGACCAGTGATTTCGACTGTGAATGTGAACTGTCCTTTCATAGTGTGCTGGTCCGCTGACAGGACCTTCCAAGCTACCATGTAAGTTCCTGAGGCGAGATTTTCCAGATCGATTTCGACCTTCTTGTTGCCCTCTCCGAGACTGAGGTCGTTCTTATCCACCCGCTTCCCGCTCTGGTCGGTGACCGTTATCGTGTTGAATTGCGCCTGTAACTCCTCGTTGAACCACAACTCAACTTTCGGCGGTGACTGCTTGAGCGCCGCTTTATCGGCGGGCTGCGTTCGCAATAGCTTCGCGTGCGCGAAAGTCGCTGATTCGCAAAGGCACAGGACCAGCGCCGCGACCGCGCCTAAGAGAATTGCGCGGCTTACCATCGCATGGACAAATGCGAGTTTCGGTTGCCCGGTACGGCTATATATCATTTTGCGACTCACGGCTTTTTCTCCTCGCCGCCCATGTTTCCGGTGTTGCCGTGCATTCCGTGCATGCTCATATCCATCTTGCCGGGACGAATTCGGAAGAAGAGTTTCCACGACATCGGATTGTTTCCGTAGAGGCGATCCAAAATCGAAGGCTTGGAATAGAAAGTGATGTCGCTCCCAATTCCCAGGGAGACTTTGTCCGTGTTCCAGATGTCGCGCACTCCGCCGAAGGTATAGGCGCCGATGCGAAACGAAGGATGATCCTGCCTGATTCCAAGCAGCGCGCGATCTGCCGGCCTAAGCAACTCATTCTTGTCCACCAGCTCCAGTCGCGTATAGAAATAATTCTTATCGAGAAAGTTGACCGTCGACTCCGCTGTGTATCCGTTCAGGTTTGCTTTTTCGCCGCCACCGCTTAAGTGATTGCGTCCCCAGACGAACGCTGTGGCCCAATTGCCGCGATGAAAGGGCCGGTTGTACTGAATAGAAGCCGTAGCCCGCCGAATGTCGGTGTTCGGTTCCTGCGCCTCCGGACTTCGCAGAAAGCCATAGCTCGCCTGCATAGCCCAATTCTTATTCGGCATATACCAAAGCCGCGCTGATCGGGAATTCCACTTATGCGAATCGAAGTCATAACGGTTCTCATCCGGCTCGCGGCCGTTGAAAATCGACCCTTCTAATTTGAACCAGCGATAAGTGAAACCCGTGGTCAGGACGCCGAAAGAAATATGCGTTGAGTCCTGCAAGTGATGCGCGAGAGTCGCAGAAGGATTTTCCGCCGCAGACATGCGATGCATGAACGCCACCGGCCCCAGCGCGGGCTCGCCGGGATAACCAAAGTACGCGAACCAAGTGCCGCGCTCGCCAAGGGGCAGCGTGTATTGGGCCGACAGCTCCATAAAGAGATCGTGCGGATGTTGTTTATCGACTAACGGCTGACCTTTATAGGTCTCGCCTGTTTGAAACAGCAGCGGCGAGCCTCCCGGCGGAAACGTGAAAGGTTCAGCACTGAACATCCCGCGCAATTGCAAAGTGCCTTTGCCGATCTTGTGATAGGCCATTGGCATGAACCAATTTGCCGAATCAAGTTTCGTGACGCCTCTTGGCCCGCCCTGTCGATTCATCCCGACGATCACGTTGTAATGGAACATCAAGAGCCAATCGCCAGCGATCTTGTAATGCATGTGCATCGGCCCGGATGAAGGCTGCCAAGAAGTGCCCGATCCCATGGCGCCCATAGACATCACGTTGGTATCGCTTGAACCGACACGAATTCCCATGTCATTGCCCATCATCACCATCAACGGACCCATATTCATGCTCATGCCGCCGCCGCCCATATCCATGCCCGGCATTTGGCCCATCGGGCTGGCCGAAGGGCTGGCCGAGGGCATCGGCCTATTCATCTCCATCTTTTTTTGAGGAGAGGCGCCAGGCGATGCTGAAGGCATAGGCATGTTCATCTCCATCTTTTGCTGTGGAGAAGCCTGCGGGTTTGGAGATGCCGTCGGCATCTGCATGCCGGGCATATTCATTTCCATCTTCTGTGGCGACGCCGAGGGCGACGGAGTTGTCTGCGGCATATTCATTCCCGGCATGTTCTTCTGTTGAGTTGAGGCGTTTGGCTTCGCTGTTGGCTGAGTTGCCGGCATGTTCATTCCGGGCATCTTCATCCCAGGCATATTGCCCATTTGTTGTTTTGTGCTTGACGGCTCTCTTTGCAGGGTTTGTTTTTTTCGCGAACTCTGTGTTCCCGACATCTTCATGCCTGGCATGTTGGCCATGTCATGTTTCTTTGCCGGTTTTCTTTTTCTTGCCGAGGTTCTTTTCTTTTTTGCGGCAGGTTTGCTCTTACTCATCCCTGGCATGTTGTGCATGTCATGACCTTGTGCCCTCGCAGTTAAAGTAGAAGTAAGTACCAAGCCAGTAGCGATGAATAAACTTAAGCCCCAGACACCGATAAAAACTCCGAGTATTGACCGTCGCATGATTCCCCTTTCCAGGTTCGCCCAACTGCAAATCACAAGCTTTCAAGAACGCGAGCACAAAACGGCACACGTCCCGCTACCGATTTAGCGAATAGTTTCGAAGGGAACTAAATACGAAAGACGTTGATCAGAACGTGGCGGGGGGATGAATTGCCCGGTGGCCCGTGCCCCGAAGGTGTGATTGAAACAAGAGATGTAGAAGGTGAGTCAAAACTAAGGTCAGCGAGAGGTAAATCCCTCGCGATCGATTGCTTTGAGGAATCAGCTATCACAAGCGAGGTGCTTCCTGACGTTGGCTGTGAGTGACTCCAACAGTGGGGACACTGCTCTGCGGGAAGATCTAACGCAACTTGATCACTTGACGAACTGAGTTCTGCGCCGGACGTTTGAGCGCTTGAATCGTTGTTAGAGCCTAAAGACGTTTCACTCTCCATCTGCATGTCGTCCGTCTCCATATCGGCCATTTCATGATGGCATGACAGCTGATGGTCCGCTTTCGGTTTAGAGGCGACATGTTTGCCGGAGCACAGCCCATTCGATCCGTATCGAGGGCAAAAAGCCGCAGCAATCACGTTGCTCCATGCGCTAAGCAGGAACGCGATCACCAACAGCACTATGAATAGCGGCCGCCTGTGCATGACACGCATTGTCTGGTGACAAGTTCGACTGACTATATCAGGGATCGTCTTTTTGTAACAAAGCCTAACCAACCAACGGTCAGTGGCCTACTCTATTGACCTACTCGTTAGCTTGGCGGTTCGTGCGAATGGTGATAACGCTCGATCTCGTCTGGGTCGTGGTGGTCGGTATGTTGGCACTTAAAACAGCGGTTGCGATAGGTACGCCGGATGATGGCTTTGCCGTTTGACACATCACGAAAGAGAGCGTCTTTGGCAGCACACTTCTTACAAGTGACGACAAAATACCAATTACCGGGGACACAATCAGATAATGGGGGCATGAAGAAATCCTGCTTGCGCGGGCTTAAAAGGTGGTCGCGGGCTAATCCTCGTGATTGCCAACGAGAACCAGCCCGCATTTTACGACTTGATGAAGGCTGAAGTGAAGCCGCTTATTTTGAATTTAGTCGGTACGCTTGCGGACAAAGCCCTTGCCAAAAACTTCAAATTCCAGTTTTCAGATTAGCCCTACCCCAAGCCGATCAGTGTCGCTTAATAAACTGAGATACTTTCTTTCAGAAGTAGTCAGAGTACAAACCAAGAAAGATTAGCAGATGATCTCGCGTGGAGCTTCGCTTGCTCCTATCAGGCTATTGAGTAGTCTACGGCGAACACGCGAAAGCCTCGTCCCACTTTGCATTGAGACGAGGCTTGGTTGTCGCTGACAAGTTCAGCCTGTTGTCTTAGTTAGGCCACGGAATTCTTCGCCACCAATCGTTGTTTCTATTATTACGATAATCGTCGTTTCGGCGATAGTCATCGTTGTTCCGCCGCCGGTTTCGATAGTCTTCACCATGATTTTCCCCTCGAATTCCATACGCATCCGAGATCAAACTTAGCTCCTGGCTAATCTGTGACCACTCGGAAAGTAAACGGTAGTTGTCGAAGTGATGACTCGAAAGGTCTTCAAGGTGACTGGCAGCATCGAGTACCCTGTGAGCCTCATCGGCACTACTGTCCAGGTTCCGTTCGTTAAAAGCATTTCTTAAATCAATTACGGCACGACGAAACCTCTTAGCATCAGCATTCAGATGGTCCTCATGACGAGTTCCATTTTCGCGGCTGTGATCGAGTTCGCGATCAAGGTCCCTATCGAAATCTCTACTCAGCCGGTCAAGTCTACGTATCGAATCGCGGAGATACCGGTCGTCATAGCGCCCGTATCCGTCATCATATCTGCGGTCGCGCCTGTAATCTCCATCTCGTCCATAATCTCGGTTTCGACCATAGGGATCATATGTACCTTGTGCGGCTGCCAGAACTGGCAAGCACAAAGTCAGAATTGCACCCGTCAAAATTGAGAAACAGTATGCACGTCGCTTTGTCATTACTACCCTCCTCAAAATCTCGCTTGGGGCTGACCGTTTCCGATTCACTGATCAGTGTTGGGCCCACCCTTTTCGACGCTCGTCCTTGGGATTCTTCGGTATCGAGCCTCATCCACTAGATAATTGGCAAGCAACGTGCCGCCGACCAGTTGGTCCGATTTATGGAGAAAACTGCGATTTGCAGACTTTTTTGAATGAAATGCAAAATTTTGTGAGACGCCGTGGCTCGAAAACGTGCAGAGGTTAACGGAAATGGTCAGGTAGCCGTCATAGCAACGAGCACTGTCGTTTTCACAGTCAGCGGCGTATACAAACCGTTGGGCTGCCCTCGCTGCGGTCGACGTAAGCAAAGTCGGCGGAACACTAGAAGCAACGGCCACCGTCAGTTCCCTTTGCGACTCAAGGTCTTGCTCGCGAATCGTAGGAGTGATCCTAAGGTATTCTTGTAGTCCATCTTGCCGTTGGAGGTTTTGGAAACCACGGCCATTAACCGCAATTCTTTATCGATTTGCTGTCCAGAATGAACTAGGGCTTACGAGCCAAATGTAACGAGAGCGTGCCGAACAGCGTCATGTAAGTGGCTGTTCACGCACTCCTACGAACCCGCTGTCCCGAATCATCCTTGGCAGTTGTCCACTGACGTTGTCAGCTGTCGTCGTCGACCCATCAAAAAGTTGCCAAGGATACGCGGCAGCTCGCATAAGGAGGTTCTGAGGTTTTCCGAAGTCTGCGATGTGAATCCCGCCGCCCGGTCGCAGCACTCTATTGACTTCTTTCAACGTTCGGATTTTGTTATTTCGGGTTAGATGGTGAAACATTAGACTCGACAAGACGCCGTCAAAGGAAGCATCTGAATAAGGCAGATTGAAAGCCATGCCCTGAACAAAGGTGATTTCCAATCCCGCCTTGATAGTCTTCCGCCTGCCGATTTCAAGAATCTTACCGTCACCGTCGGTTCCAATTACTATGGCATCAGGGCAAATTGATTTCAGCAATAGTGTGAGCGTCGCTGTACCACAACCGAGATCGAGGATCCTATCGTTGTTTCTAATACTTGCAGAGGCGATGAGTTGACGCTTGAACTTGGACTCAGGCATGGTCCAAGTAATAAGAGCGTCACAAAAAAGTGTAAGCCAGTCGTAAGACAAAGCCGGTATAAAATTATCTTTCTTGTGCATGGCCGCATTATAAGATCAAAGGTTGGGCTGAACAGTCCGTGAAAGGTTGGTTTCTCTATGGGGAATCATGCCAATACGTGGAAAAAAGGCACGTGGCATGGCCCACCAACACTGACACAACCATTTGGCGTCACCTTGACGCGACCGTAGGGCGATGTGTGGCAACGTGTAGGAACCTATGGAATGCGAATGATCCTTCGGACGGCTGCTTTGTTGAAATTAGGTCAATGTATCGGAATGTGTAGTAGTCAGTGGAACCAACTAAAACGCATTCGCAATGCGGAGGTCAGGGGTTCGATCCCCCTCTGCTCCACCACTTAACATTCTCATCTTCAGTCACTTACAACGGCCCACACAAATAAGTTAAAAAGTCGGTTGGCGTGATATTGACGTCACCGAGAAGGATTGTTGTTGCAAACCATGTTTCCTTACTTGGGCCAGTATGGAAAAAGTCTAATGAAAATGATGGTTGCAGATCAGATTCGAGCGAACCTACGTCAGACCGCCGCGCTAGATATGCGGAGGTCAGTCGACTCAACGTAATTTCATTGTCTTACAGGATTGACTTAGACCCACGCTAGAAAACGAGATGGCGATCTGCGTTGCCTAACTGAATGTCGGAATGCAGGCAATTTCATAAAACACAGCAAAGAAAATTATCCTGGCTTGCTTACACGTCTCATATCGTTGTAACTGATCTGATTCGCCGACACCTGAGAATTTTCCAAAAATTGCGATCGCTGAGATGAAGCTAGTTTACTTTTCGTCGATACCATGCTGCAGGCACAGGCCTCCTAGGAGTCTTCTCAGCGAGCGTCGGGTCGTTCGCAAATAAAATTCGCCGCGTCGTTAATGTCTCCGCTGCCTTTATAGCGTGCCTGGTTGGGATAAGAGCAGAGTGGGCGCGTGCGTTCAGGCCAGGGACTGCCGGCGTTCGCGGTACCGATGATCTGGTCTGGCTTCTTGCCGTGTTCGACCCATTCAACAAGCGGTGTCAGCGCATCGAATTGATCGGTTGCGGGGCCGCCACCGCAGTGGTTCATACCTGGAATAAGGAATAAGCGGGCAAACTCATCCACCAGGCCGGGAGTATCGGTCTGGACTCTGTTGTACCAATTAATCGTGTCGTTCACTGAAAACACTGGGTCACTCACGCCGTGGTAGATGAGGAGCTTGTTGTTGTAGCGCCGAAATTCCCGTAAGTCGGTGTGATTCGCTGACATGAATTCCATTGGCGAGGGCGTATAGATCCCCGAGGTCTGAAAGATCCGAGGTGCATCGGTGTCAAAATCAAACTGGAATATGTAGCTCACTAGCTGGCCCGATTGGGGTGTATCTGGCGGTGCAACAAACACGTACGGTAGCGCTGAGGCTCCGAGTGTCAGGTTAATGGCGTTATTAATGAGTGGGGGAGGCGTCGGAGCGCCTATCTTCCATTTGCGCCAGCCAAAGGTTCCGATTCCGGTGTCGAATGGCCATGTTGCATACAACAGATCACCATGCGAATTCCGAGCGCCATTGAAGACCTTATTCAATGCCGTCACCTGTTGTACTGTTAAGCACATAGGAGTTTTGATTCCTGGACATTGCAACTCAACAGGATTGAAGTTACAGGCGGCGAAGTTCTCGACGATACCATCTGTTAAACCGTCCAATGCGTCACAACGGGTTAGGACACTGTTGGCGACGAGCGTCAGATCTGCAAAGGAGAATGAAGTCGGCAAGTAGGGCTGTCCGTTGACATCAAATTGGGTAGCAGCCAGTGCTAAGGCTTGGGAATCCCACGCACCAGCAACGGCGGCTTCTGGAAGATTGAAACCCGGATCGCCGGCAGCAATGCCATCGAAATGGTTAGGGAAACGTTGTGAAGCCACCATTCCCTGCCTACCACCATTCGAGCAACCTACGAAGTAAGAATAGTGCGGCCCTTTACCGTAATGTAGTTCAACGATTTGTTTAGCGACGTTTGTCACGACGTCGATCGCGTTATACCCGTAGTCGATGCGAGCCTGCGGATCGAGGCCGAACAATGCGCCGCCGATTCCAGCGACGGGCTCAGGTTGATGACCGGCGTCGGTGGAGACTACGGAGTAACCCCGGCTAATGGCGTTGTCTGACTGGCCGTTACCAAGTGTGCCCAATGCGTTTCCGAGGTTGCCATCCAGCCCGCCACCTCCCTGGAAGAAAAAGCGCCCATTCCAATCGATGGGAAGACGCAAGTGAAATCCAATTGCATAGGGCTTACCGTCCACACCAATTCGTTCGTTAATCTTCCCAACTACCTCGCAGTGAGCGGGCGCGAGCGGATTCGTCGTGGCCGGATTCACCTGGGCCAGTGAGATCTTCACATTCGGAATAGTGACCTGCGTTAGTTCCGTGCAAGTGAACACGCCTGCACGTGCTTTGGTGGTTGGCGAAGGTCTGAGCCCAGCCACAGTCAAAAGAATAATTACAAACGGGGTTAGAGATAGAACGGCGTGATAGCTCACGGCAATCTCCTTTTCATTGGACTTAATATCGTGCCTCTATTAAATAAGGCGTGAAACAGGAGAGTCAGCTTGAAGCCTCCAGCGTCTTTCTTCACAAGGCCACACCGCACTAGTATGATATTGCTCGCGCAGCACTAGTAACGTGCTTCAAAGGAAACCTTGGATGAGGACGACGGCACCACACGAGCTCACACGGCTCCTCATCGCGTGGAGTGAAGGCGATCAAAGGCACTTGAAGAACTCACACCGCTGGTCTATGCAGAACTGCACCGTCTGGCCCACCGATATATGCTAGGTGAGCACACACGTCACACTCTGCAAACTTCAGCACTGGTCAATGAAGCTTACATACGGTTAATCGACTGGAAGGGCGTTCGCTGGCAAAATCGAGCGCACTTTTTTGCTATGTGCGCGAAGCTGATGCGGAACATACTCGTAGACTACGCCCGCAAACACGGGTACCAGAAACGGGGAGGCAATGCTATTAAACTCACTTTGGAAGATGCAGCAGGTGTAACCGTCGAGACCAATTTTGACTTGGTCGCACTCGATAAAGCATTGCTGGAACTCTCCAATCTGGACAAGAGGAAGGCCAGCGTGATCGAACTCAGATTCTTCGGCGGGATGTCTGTCGAGGAAACAGCCGAAGTTTTAAAGGTATCGGAAGATACCGTGATGAGAGACTGGCGGTTGGCTCGCGCCTGGTTGCTTGCAAAGATGAGTGGAGAGCCTGATGAAGGCTGAGAGGTGGCAGCAAATCGAAGAACTCTATCACTCGGCGATTGAGCTGCGAGGACAGGAGCGCGCCGCTTATCTCGAAGGGGCCTGTGCTGACGACAAGGGTTTGCGCAAAGAAGTAGAAAGGCTGATCGCTGCGGAAGAGCGAGACGACGTTTTCCTGATCAAACCAGCAATGGAGATGGTTGCCAGAGGCTTAGCTGCGAACAAAAGGAACAACGGTTCCCCGGATCCTGACGAACGTAAAACGTTCCGTCTGCGAATCCTCTGTCAGAAATGAGATCAGCGGGAGACCAATTTAGTCCGCCGTTAAATGATCTGAGAATTCTTGTGCTAGTCGGAAGCAGGATTTGTTTTGTATCGTCGCGATTAAAGATAAAGCCTGCGACCGAGAAACTACTACCGAGTTCAGGCCCGATATCTTAACAACGACTCTTGTCTCGCTGTCGTGGACATTCGGGCCGTTCATTAATGGGAATAGTCCCCTCGACATCGATGTTGGGGGAATGTCTATCTCATCCACGCCGATATCAATCGCAGCGGACTTGGACCAGCGGCCTGTTCCGATTCGCTTCAGTGCGGTCTTTCGAAGAGCGTCGCGTAACGCAGACCGTTTATCATCCTTCTGGCCGGCGGCCGCGCTGGGCGAATGCTGCCGCCCGGCGCTTTGGACTTGCGTTGAAAGAGAATGGATCAGCGCGACACTTACGATGAGTGCAGACACTGCTAATGCGAATTGCTGCTTGAAATTTATCTTCATCGTCATCACTCCCTTTTAAGAAACGGACGAGCAAAGATCACGAGTCGGGGATAGTTCGGTCAAATACATCCCTTTGTGGCACCGCACCACAAACAGATGCAGCTGTATATTCAAACAATTTGCGGAGGCCACCACTCGTCGCCACCGTAATCCGGCTTAAGCGAGATGGCCTCACTTGGTGGTCCGTTCATGTCTTCCCTCCCTCAGTTAAAGGATTGCTGAAGGGTACGAATGGCCGTCGCGCTGTCCGCGACCTGTGTAAAGGTGACGGCCAGTTCCGATGTTACGGGATTAAGCGACGTAGCGGCTGAACTCCTGTCCACCGGCGCGAGCGGCAACAACGCGAGCGCGAGCACTGACCCAAGCGCGAGCGCGACGCGCGCTGAATTCAACAGATTACTTTTCTTCATAACATCCTCCCTCTTGACTTGTTTCCGAATCGTGGTTTGGTTCAATCAAACGTGAAACGGGCGCCGGTTGAACTATCTCGTCCGGCGTGATCACCTCAACATCCAAAGCTCCGGCACCGCCCTTCTGATAATCCAGATCTCATGTGTCTCAATGGTGGTCACGGTTGTTCGCTTCTTGTCGCTCATGTTTTCCTCGCCGCTTATGTTGGCATTGGGGGTTTATTGCCTCTCGCACCGGGCGGGCTTTAGAATGAGCGTGTTCGCCTGGGCGCAGACAGCAACGGCTATCAACATGACGCCCAGCAGAGCTGACATGAAAGACTTGAAACTTAGCTTGACGTTGTCGTGATACATGATTCGATTCTCCTCAATTCTTTATGCTGCGTGCGGGACGCTGGTTATGTTCGCTTGCGCAGCCGGAGCAGGTCGTGGAGGCTGAAGCGTGACCGTCGACGTGGCACCTGGAGCGCAGCCGACTCGAGCGCTTTCAAGCTGCCAGCGTTTGCTTGTTGCATCTCCGGGCGGAATGACCTCCCACTCACCGGCGGCGACCTCAATCGCCGATAACTCAGGGGCGCGGTTAGCATATCGTCGCTGCCCTGAATCACCGTGACCCGGCGGGTGTACCTCGTGATCTCAAGGTGGTGCGTCCTCTTCATGTCAGCATCCTTCGTCTCTGTCGTTTAGGTCAGAATGGCTTTAGCTCAGAGCGTGTTCTCGCCTCAGATGTTGAGATCGCAAGCGCGCGTATGCCGTCAACGCGCTTCAGGGCCGAGCTATCAACCTCCACTTCAAGAGGCTCTTTGCGAGTCCTCTCATTTGAGTTAGGGCGTGCTAAATGAGAGGCTTAGTCGATGACCTCGATCACCGGCCCGGAGCGCCCCTGTTTGGGCTTGAAGTGAAACCTGACGGCCGAAGCATTGTTCGTATAGTCAGATTCCGGCAGCAACTGCTCGGGGTTGACGTGGTCTTCCAGGACGTAGTCGCCTTCTGTCAGACCGGTCATCTGGATGAATTGGCAGGCCAGTTGCGGGACGTACTGGTCAGCCCAGCCGACCTTAATGCCCTGGAAATTACAGCCCTCATAAACCTTCGGCCCCGGCTCAACGTCACCAAACTTGTAAGGAGCAATATCGATCATGCAGAAGCCCTGCTTGCGCCCGATCACAAGTTCGCCGTTCTGCCTGGCGCGCTCTAATAGCTGCGCGTTCTTTCCCGAGTTGGTGGGCGAGGTTAAATCCCTGCGGGCCACCCACTTGTCATAGCCCGCTGGCGTCCACAAGCGGTAATCAGCGTACTCCTTGAAATGCAGATGCTGGTGGCACTCGCTGAATTGGAAGAGATCGCCCAGGCAATCCTCCGGGGCCCCAATGACAAGATCGGTCTGTCCGATGTTTGGAGTGCTGGACATGAAACGCAGCAACAGATGCGTCCCCGGGGAAGTTACGCACCCCTCTGTGACTGTGCAACCGAAGGCGGTGAATGTCTCTTCCGTCAAGTACATCTGCGCCCTCAGCATTTGGCGGTCTACAATGAGGTCAGGACGTAGTGGGCCGATCGGGACGGAGCAAGGCCCCAACTGGGCCATAGCCTCACCAGCGGAAAACAGGAAGCAAACGAGTAACGTGCCGAAAGTGAATTTGAACTTGTTCATCATAGGTAATCCTCCATTATTTTGTAGTTGCAGTTGCTGTTTGTCTGAGGCGCGGTAGCGTTCTGACTATAGTTGCCACTGCCGCCGGTTACGCGTACGGGAAATTGGTGAACGTCCCCGTGCCTTCCGGAATGGCTGTCGCGCTGTCCGCGACCTGATTGAAAGTGACAAAGAACCCCGATGTATCGGTACTGACCGTAGCATAGACTTCAGTCTGTGAGTGTTCGCGCGATGCAGCAGATGAACGCCTGCTGGCTGCCAGCGGTAACAACGCGAGCAGCAGCGCCAGCCCAAAGGCGATATGCCAACTGATGATCAGTCTCAAGCGTTTGGATTTCGGAAACATGATTGCGAATCCTCCTCTTTCAAATAGCATTCGCTCTCGGAGCCGTTCGGAGATCAACCTTCCTACGGGCAGCTCACCTTTGGATTGAACTGCGTGAACAGTCCCAGAGGGTTGTGCCGCCAGGCCCAGACGTGCAGGTAGTAGTGCCAGGGCATCTGCGGAATGTGACCTGGCATTGGCCCATCAAAGCGTCGCCTGAAGAGCACGGGAGCAGCGTTGTATTGACCGGCGGGCGGCGGCTGTTGGGGGTTGCCAAACCACGGCTGGCCATTCACGATCACCGGTGCGAAATATTCCAGGCCGACGAGTCGTGCGCGGCCGTCAGGTTGCGGTACGAACAGCAGGATTTCGGGTGATGCTGGATCAATTGAGGTGTCGCTCATGCGCGCTGGATTGGTGTAGTGTATGCCCAAGGCCCCGAAGCCCGGCCTTTGGACACAGAGAATCAATCCCTGGGAACACAAGCGTACACGCGCACATTATCCACGTACCATCCGCTGTCGCTTCCAAAACAGTAATCGGTGCTTAGGTCAAACCTTAATCGGACAGTATCGCCGGCGTGAGCAAAAGTCGACAGATCGATGATTGATGTGCCCCATGAACTGTCAAATGATGGAAACGGGTCGCCGCCTGTAAAAGCCCACTGGCCTTCGCGAGGGTTGTTCGGCGGGTTAAACGGACCAAAGAGCCTGAAATTGTACGGGCTGTAAATGTATTTCTCGCGCGGAACCAGTTGAAAGGGACCGCCGTTGACGCTCACCATGACCTGGGCCCCGTCCCAGCCAAATTCAGTATCAACATAGTGGTCGAAACTCGCGTGCGGGCCGCCTACCACGGAATCGGGAACCTTTATTGACGGGCTGGCCAGAGTCAAAACACCGGCTTGTCCCGGGTACGGCGACGTACAATCGTCGAGCGGATCGAGTGCGAACATTCCCGAGCCCGAGCGATTGTCGGGCAGCGAATGAACCCATCTCCAGTCACGCGGTATAAACGTCGCGGGATCCTGACCTTCCTGTCCCACCTGCCAACGCGGGATCGGATTGCCTTCAAAAGTGTCGGCAAAAAGGGTCTTTTGCTTTGTTCCCGGTTCGGTACAGGCGTCCGGAGGTGGATTCTTCCCGATCAGTGCACGGCAATTCGCCGGATAATTTCTCAACTCGGTCGCCAGAGTCGCAGCGTGGACGGCAATCAGGTCGCTGCCGTCAATCCTCTCGCCCGACGGAGCGCCTGTCACAAGGTCGGAGAGACTTCGGCCCATAAGATCGGCGGCGGCCGCCTCGATCGCGTTTGCATGGTCGGCAAAATCCGTCAATGGTACCTGATAGACCGACATTGCCCGGTAATAGATGTGCAGCGCTTTTGTCAGTCCTATGCCGTTTACCGTCTGGCCGTTGTAGGTGCCGCCATCCACCAGGAGCGCGAAAGTTAGGTTTGGAACGGACGAATTCCAATGCACACCGGCGCCGTCGGCAAAGCCGCAATAGTAATTCTTGTCAGATGTCTTTCCGGGCATCCGTCTACACGCCGGGCGCCACATATCGCGGGGGGTGAATCCAAGTTCTCCCCCTTCGTTAAAGAGCCACCGATAGGTTGCATCTTGGATTTCGGCGTGCTCGTACGTCATCGAAGCGTTTACGCCGTTTGCGAGTTGGGTGCGGATCAGCGTGTCGGTACTGTTGCCGATAACGATCGACGGTATCGTGATGCTTGGATCATCCGCAAAGAAATAGGGAGCCAACACGTCACCTTCACCGGGATAGGTTCCGATGACCACTCCGACGGCCCCGTTATCTTGCGCATTCTTAACTTGCGTGTTTGTGTCGCAGGGAGAATAGAAGAAAGCCGTCGGATCGACCAGCGCGATCTTCCCATTCACCTCGGCCGCGTTGACGAATGGCGTCTCGCAGCCATCCGCTCGTGTCGGGGCAAATGGGGTGCCCGGTTCTTCTCCAACGCCGTCATTCACCAGTACAATCGCGCTTGATATTCCGGCGGCCGGAACATCCGGTCCAAATACCACTCGGTTCGCATCGTAGTTTCCCGAGATTGACGATGGCGAGTTTATTTTAAGGATCGGAAATGCAGGTGTCAGCGTCGAACAATAGCGGCAATTTGCGTCGCGCCTACCTCCGGGCGTATCGAGCCCGCGTCCATTAAGCAGGTCAACAGTCTCACCAAAAATATCCGAATAAGATTCGTTCAGCGCGCCGGGCTGCGCAAAATAGATCAGGTTATGTGTAAATCTGGTATATGCATGCGTCCATTCGTGACCGACAACATCGTCCTGTGTCCATCCCAGACCATATGTCGTGGAAACGACGGGGTAATTCGTTTGAAAAGCATTTGCGTCTCCGAAGTTGAAAAATGCGGTCATCGGCGAACCATTATCGTCGTATGAGTCACGGCCCAATGCCGAACGGAAAAGATCGTAAGTTTCCTTGCTGCCGAGCAAAACATTATCGGCTTCGATGTTGCCGGTCGGAAATGATTGACCTTCGATCCAGAATGGATTGTTCGGATATGAGATCGGGGGATATATTCCTTCGCCAAGGCTGTCGAAAAGCCGACGGTCAAGAGCATCGCGCCGTTCCGACAACTGCGCCAATATTTCGCCATTGTGCGCGTCGACAAAAACGGATTCGTGAACGGTCGAGCCGTTACTTAACTCGATCCGCCACGCAAGGTGATTCTCGCCGTAGGTTCCTTCAATAAGACCTGACCGGAAAATGTATAGTTTCTTCTCTATCGTCTGGAGAATGCCGGCTGAAGGATTCTTCTGGCGGATCGTAGCGATTGCGACCGCCGACGCCTCGTCCGAGGACTTTATGGGGGTTGTGTTGAGGTTGATCGCGGGGACGAGCGTTCCGTTCGCGGCACGCAGCTCACCGGCAGAATTAAAGTGTATTTTCATAATCCCAGCAAAGACGGGGACGCCGTCGTAGAATTGTTCATATTCGCGATGCCTGAAACCCAGCGCATCAACCTTCTCACCCTTTTCGATCAATTCCGATTCTGGGTCCGCGAGACCGAACAACACACCGCTCCGACGCAGGAATTCCGTAGCCTTTACGCGCGACGTTTCGGCACTGCCTGCTTTTGAAAGACTCCCCGGAGTGTCCTTGTCCAACCAGATAAAGTTAGCCTTTTGTGTGGCCCGATTGGTCGCGATCTTGACGCGCCCGTTCGTATCTTCTCTTAATTCCCGCAGCGCCAGCATTTCTGCCCGCTTTTGCGGGCGCTCGTCTGGGATGCCGTTAGCGGCGCGTTGGTGTGAATCGCTCTCCTTGGAAGGCCGGCCAGGAAGAGTGAGCGACGTGGTTTGCGTGCTGACGCAAACAGCCAACAGGAGGACGGCCAGCCCAGCTGACACAAAAGACTTGAAACTCAGCTTGGCGTTGCGGCGGGTTATTCCATTCTTCATGATTCTTGCTCCTTACCTATTTCTGTTTTTAACGGTTGACGCGTTCGTCCAAAGGTGAAATCGGCGCCGGTTGTGATCTCAGGGATCACGAGCATCTCCGCCTTATCAGAAATTTCCGGCACGCCCCTTCTGATAATCCAGATCTCCTTTCAGGATTGGTTAAATGAGTTGAGTCAATTCAGCGACAACTCCGGTACTTCCTTTTCTTATTCACACCTGGCTGAAGCCAGGTGGGGGCCGAGCCTCGCGCCGCCGCGAGCTATTTTTGAGACCTTTACCTTCTAACGCTGAGAATCCTGCCCTGATAAATCGCACCGAAGAGAGCCCTGGCTAACTCTGGATTGAGTGGTTGAAGCGATCTGTGTTGCTCAAGCGCGGCGCTCTT
>DASYRR010000020.1:0-21959 GCA_036004125.1 Pyrinomonadaceae bacterium
GCGATTGCAGAAACACTTGCGAAGATGCCGGCGGCGTTGCGCCCGCGACGGTCAAGTTTATTCCTTTTTCCGACCGCAGAAGAGCAAGGCCTGCTTGGCGCTGAATGGTATTCAAAACATTCCGTCGTGCCGCTAGTAAACACCGCAGCTAACGTCAATCTGGATTCGATGAACGTTCTCGGTGTCACACAGGACTTCATACCGTTAGGTGCTGAACGCTCGAGCTTGAAGGCTGTGGTAGAGGCGGTTGCTCGCGAGAAACGCTTGCGCGTTTCGCCAGATTCGCGGCCAGAGCAAGGCTCATTTTATCGTTCTGATCACTTTCCATTTGCTAAAGTCGGCGTGCCTTCGATCAGTTTGAAGGAGGGCAACGACTACGTTGGCCATACAAAGGAATGGGGCGAGGAGCAGTTCCGCGCCTACAACACAGCTCACTACCATCAACCCTCTGATGAGATGCGTGCTTCATGGGACTTCCGGGGAATGATTCAGGAGGCAGAGATTGCTCTCGCGATCGGAAGGAAAATCGCCGATGCGCCGCAGATGCCACAGTTTAATCCTGGAGATGAGTTCGCAAAGCCGCGGAAGTGATGCGTGAATGTCCGATATGCTTTAGCTTGTCGTTGACCATTGGCGGCGATCTCGGTGAGCAACGGCCGACAAGCTAAAGCATATCGGACATTTACGATTAACGAAACATGACCTTTTACGTTACAACACCAATCTATTACGCCAACAGCCTGCCTCACCTCGGTCATCTGTACACAATGATCGTGGCTGACACGCTCGCGCGCTCAAAACGTCAACAGGGAATTGAGACTTATTTCCTAACTGGTACGGACGAACACGGCATTAACATCGAACGAGCCGCCCAAAAAGCTGGAAGAACACCAAAAGAACAAGCTGACTACGTGGTCAGCTATTACAAGAAAATGACGGCCGAGTTTGGTCTGGATACCGAACATGGCGGCTACGACATCTTCATGCGAACGACTGCGCCTTTCCATTATGAAGGTGTCAGTGAGCTTTGGCGCAGGCTTGCCAAAGCCAAAACGCCGAAGGGCAACGACGCGATCTACAAAGGGCATTACGAAGGCTGGTTTTGCGCCGCATGTGCCGAGTTCAAAACCGAAGATGAATATCAGAAGCCAAAGGTCGAAGGTGAGCCGCCGACTTGCTTGATTCACGACACTCTATTAGATCGAGTTTCAGAGGAAAGCTATTTCTTCCGTCTGAGTGACTATGACGAATCCTTGTTGGAAGTTTATGAAAACCGACCAGACTTCGTCAGACCTGAATCCAGAAGGAACGAGGTCATGAGCTTTGTGCGCGGCGGTTTGCAGGATTTGTCTGTGAGTCGCTTGAAGACATCCGTGAGCTGGGGCGTCCCTGTGCCGGATGATCCCGCACACACGATGTACGTTTGGTTCGAAGCTTTGACAAATTACATCACTGCGATCGGTTTCGGAAATGAGGAGCGTCAAAAAGCTGTGGGCTTTGAAAAGTTCTGGCCGGCACTGCATTTGGTTGGCAAAGACATCTTGCGCTTCCACGCCGTTTATTGGCCATCGTTCTTGTTGGCTGCCGGAGTTGAACTGCCCAGGGCCATTGTCGCACATGGCATGTGGTTGGATCCGAATGGACGAAAGATGTCGAAGACCCTCGGAAACACGGTTGAGCTTGACGTGCTTCAAGAGCATTTTTCCATCGATGCAATTCGCTATTTCTGTTTGCGTGAAATGGTGTTTGGCCAGGATGGACGCTTTGGTTACGAAGGAGTGATTGATCGCGCAAACAGTGATCTGGCCAGCGGTCTTGGAAATCTGTCGAGCCGAACTTTGACCATGATCGGACGTTATTGTGATGGTCGAATACCAGCGAGACAGATCTCCGAAGAGAAATTGTTATTGGCCAAGAGAATCGGGGTCGATACTGACGAGACGACCGTGGCGGGATTTCTCGAGCACGCCCGCGATCAGTATCTGCAACACTTTGAGAACCTCGCGTTTAGTAGAGCGCTTGAAGTCGTCTGGTCTGTCGTTGCGCGTCTCGACAAAGTGATCACCGAAGCGAAACCGTGGGATCTGGCGAAGGATGAGAATCAGAAACAAACCCTCGGCGCCATTCTGTATCGTGCGGCTGAAACACTCAGATGGCTGAGCGTGCTCTTGTATCCAGTGATGCCTACATCAACTCTGGAGATTTGGAATCAATTAGGTTTGAGTGGTTCACCCGGAGACGTAAAGGCGACAGAATTGAGATGGGCGGGACTTGAAGAAGGCGCTGCAATCGGAGAAGTGAAACCTATCTTTCCACGCATTGATAAGAACAGAATCATGGCAGAAATAACGAACGGGACAGAACCTAAGGCTGCACACGCCACTGAAGCAGACGCGGTTGAAACCGCTGAACCAAAAGTCGATACGCAACCGCCGCCACCAATGCAGCACGCGACGGAGGCTGACGCGGTTGGGGTAACGGGCTTCATCGAAATAGGCGACTTTGCAAAAGTTGATTTACGGGTGGGCCAGGTAGTCTCTGCGGAACGCATCCCTAAGGCAGACAAACTTCTGTTACTCAGGATCGACATCGGCGAAGAGGAGCCTCGTCAGGTACTGGCAGGCATCGCGCTATATTACGAACCTGAGAAGCTTATTGGTCGCAAGGTGGTTGTTGTCGCGAACCTAAAGCCGCGTAAGTTGCGTGGGTTCGAGTCGCAGGGAATGGTGGTGGCTGCGTCCTATGGTGAGGAAGGACGACCGGTGATTGCGACGTTTACCGAGGATGTGCCGAATGGCGCGCGTCTGAAATAGTTAGAGTTATAGTGCATCCATCTAGCCTTCAACCCCAGCACGACAAACTAAAGTTTATCGGACATTAATGTTCGTCGACTCTCACGCACATATCGATGGTTCGGAATTCGACAACGATCGCGAGCAAGTGATTGGAAGAGCGCACGCCGCGGGCGTTACTAGAATCCTCAACGTAGGAACCGGCGATCCGAATAGTGAGGCCTTTGAACGAGCTATCGAATTAGGCAACAAGGACGATTCCATTTACACAGCGATCGGCACTCATCCTCACGACGCCCGGCATTATGATGATCTCGCCGAAGAGAAGACCAGGCGCTTAATCAAAGCTGGCCCTCGAGTGGTAGCCTGGGGTGAGATTGGCCTGGACTTCCATTACGACAACTCGCCCCGCGATGTGCAAAAGACCGTCTTCGGCAGGCAGTTGCGAAGCGCGAACGAACTCGATCTCCCGGTCATCATTCACACCAGAGAAGCTGAAACGGAAACGATTGAGATACTTCAAGCGGAGTTTGCGGACGCTAATCGACGGGGTGTCTTTCATTGCTTTAGCGGAAGTCTCGAACTCGCGAAAGCGGCACTGGATTTAGGTTTCTTGATTTCCTTCTCAGGTATTGTGACCTTTAAGAAGGCGGACGATCTGCGAGCGGTCGCGAAGTATGTACCTTTGGAACGTCTGCTAATCGAGACAGACTGTCCCTTCCTGGCGCCAGTTCCGTATCGTGGCAAACGCAACGAACCAACGTACGTGGTTGAAGTGGCCCGTTGTATTGCTGAAGTGCGTAAAGTTGATGTAGCGGAAGTCGCTCAAGCCACGACAAGGAATTTTTCTCGCCTGTTCAATCTCCCTGGATCTTAAGCTGTTTTCTCTGTGCGGCTCTGTGTCTCTGAGTCTCTGTGGTGATGAAAGGCCTAACTTCACCACAGAGGCACCGAGAGACAAAGGTGCACGGTGAAAATCCTGTCGAGTCCTTTGCGAAACGAAGTACATTTGACTAAGAGATAAGTTTCACATGCTCCCCGTTTTGATGTTATCCTGCCCACTAAGAGAGCTTCGGAATAACCTTCGTCAGCGCCAATGGCCCAGCAGAATTCATTCGATATCGTTTCCCAAATAGACCTTGCGGAAGTTAACAACGCACTTCATCAAACGGTAAAAGAAGTCCGGCAGCGTTTCGACTTCAAAGGCAGTCACGCTACTGTAATCCTGGAGAAGAGTGAACTGGTTTTGTCAGCCGAGGATGAAACCAAGCTTCGCAACATGAACGATATCCTGCAGCAGAAGCTTGTTCGGCGTGGGGTCCCTTTGAAGGCGTTGAGTTATGGGAACGTTGAACCGGCGGCGGGAAGTACCGTCAGACAACGTGCGCAAATTCAGGAAGGCATACCGCAGGACAAAGCGAAGGAAGTAGTCAAGTTTATCAAAGATAGTAAGGCAAAAGTGCAAGCCTCAATTCAGGGAGATGTTGTTCGTGTCTCAGGACGCGACCGCGATACGCTCCAGGATGTAATTGCCAAACTAAAAGACAAAGACTTTGGGATCCACATGCAGTTCACTAACTATCGTTCAAACTAAATGACTCTCTCAGGTCACACATTGGCGCTGGATGAAGAGGCGCGTGTTTCTGCTCGTCGCATCTTCAGTCTCGTTGCCAACGAACTGCAGCAAGTTGAGCTGGAGTTTGAACGACAGGCGCGCTCCAATGTTCAGGTCATCGACTATCTCGGTGAATACCTCAGAGCATCTGGAGGCAAGCGAGTTAGACCTGCGCTTACAATTCTTTCTACCTATGCCGTTGGCGGCGACGGTTCACGTTACAATTGCATTCGCATGGCCACGGTGATGGAGTTTCTCCATACCGCAACACTTGTGCACGACGACATTATCGACCACGCCGATACGCGTCGTAATCGTCCGACAGTCAACGCGCTTTATGGAAATGAGACTGCGGTGCTGATGGGCGACTGGCTTTACATGTCAGCGTTTGAAACAAGCCTTGCTGAACGATCACTGCCCGTCCTGGATATCCTGACTCGAGTTACGCGAAAGATGACCGAGGGAGAATTGCTCCAGTTGACCTTGCTTGGCAGACAAGATGTTACCGAAGCGCAATACCTCGACGTCTTAAAGCGAAAGACAGCTTACCTGTTCAGTGCGAGCTGCGAGATTGGCGGCATTCTCGGCGGAGCGGATGCTACACAACAGACCGCTCTGCGTGAGTACGGCCTCAACCTCGGTACCGCGTTCCAATTAATAGACGACGTACTTGATTTCACCTCGAGTGATGAAATACTCGGGAAGGCAGCCGGGGCGGATTTGCTGGGAGGGAAAGTGACGCTGCCGTTGATTTATTTGCTTGAAGCGGAGCCCTCGCTGAACGATCCCGTGCGTAGCGTTTTACGCACTGGTGAATACACAGAAATCGCAAAAGGGGACTTGTTGGACCTCGTCTTAAGCACCGGCGCACTGGACCGAGCTCGCGCGCTGGCCGACGATTATGCGCAGCGTGCTCGCTCAGCGTTGGATTGCTTATCAGAATCGGCGCACTGCGAGTCCCTCAGAGCACTCCCAACCTACATCCTGGACCGCGACCATTAACCCCGTTTGGTCGAAAAGGGTATTGTCTAAACCGTCAAACGCCTCTAGAATCTGCCTCGATGGAGCGACCTAGCGAAAACCTCTTATCCCGTTTAGAACAGAGCCTGCGCCAGTCGCGTGCAGCACGAATGCACCTCGCTGCACGTTTGCGGGAACTGGAGGCCGAGGCTGACAGTGTTCGCGCGGAACTAGCGGAAATGGATACGTTGGCCAGTCAGACGGAGGCGGCCATCTATCGGCTGCTTTCTTCAGTCCTCGCCTCGAGCAATCTTTCCCTTGGCTTGCCGTCTGATGCTGAACTCGAAGATGCAATGCGTCAGTCGCATCAGCCTCACCAACCCCTACGCTCTGCCTATACGACACTCGAGCGCCGTCAACAAATTCCTACGGTGCGAAATAACGTTGAGGTCCTCAGCGACCGGTTCATGGACCGAACAATTCCGCAGGCCGTGACGCTGTTGCTTCGTGAGGAAGGTGGCCCACTTCACGTAAACGAACTATACAATCGCTTGCTGGAAGGCGGGTTCAAGTTTACCGGACAGAATCCAACCATAAGCGTTGCCGTCTCACTGAATCGCAACACTCGCTTCCGCAAAGTCGCGCCAGGAACGTTTGACCTGGTCATGCGCGATGCCTCAAAAGCTTCCTGATCTTATAACTCCAACTAGTTCGGATTTCTTTTTAACCGACCCTTTAGTGGGGGATGGCCGCCCACAGGGCTATTGACTAAGGACTTCCAGACCCTAGAATACCCCGCAATGCGTGCGATCATTCTTTCCGCTGGTTACGGCACACGGCTCTGGCCCCTAACAGAAGATCGAACAAAGCCTGCAATACCAATTCTGGGTAAGCCTCTCGTTGGCTACGTTGCCGAATACCTCGCTCGGTTTGGCATTCAGGAGATAGTCGTCAATCTCCATCATCGTCCTGAGTCTGTTCGCAAAGCACTTGGAGATGGCAGCCAGTTTGGGGTGCAGCTCCACTATGTCGAGGAGCCTGTGATTCTGGGTACAAGTGGCGCGCTGGATAATGCGCGACAGTTTTTTCAGGACGAGACGTTTGTAGTTATCAATGGAAAGATCATCACCGATATTGATTTGAGTGCGGCCCTTGAAACACATCGAAAGACCAAAGCGCTGGCAACGTTGGTTCTGCTTCCGAATTTGAAGCACGAACAATTCAGCGTGGTAAAAACCGATAATGGATTGATCACTGGTTTTGGTGGAATGCCAACCGCTGATGACGAAAAACCGTTGATGTTTACCGGTATTCAAATCATGGAGCCGGACATTTTCAACTACGTGCCCCAGGGCGTTTTCTCCCACTCAACAACCGACGTTTACCCACAGGCCATAGCGAAAGGTGAACCAATCGCAGCACATGTCGGTAGTGGGCGCTGGCGGGAGCTGTCGACGTTGCAACGATACCTCGCGATTAACCTTGAGCTCATGAAAGAGGCTGGGAATCACATCAGCGTCGGTTCAGGCTGTCTGATCGACGATCGTGCCGAGATAAGCGATGTGATTCTTTGGGATCGGGTAACTATTGAGGCCGGAGCTAGAGTTCGGCGATCAGTGTTGGCAGACGGCGTCGGAGTTCGAAACGGTGAGGTGATTGATGGTGCGGTTGTCGTTCCCGCGGCCATGGTGTCTGGGAAAGAGGCTCCGAAGAAGGCGTTGAAAGGACACCTGCAGGGAGAAAACTTTGTCGTGCCTTTGGGCCTTTGATACAATCCCGCCACATCAAGAGGATGTAATGAGGCGGGACGTCCGAGTCCCGCTACTTTTTGAGACTAGACTCCCCTTCATTATTGCTGATGAGTGCTGCCAAACAGGTGGTTTCCAACGCATTTGAATCCTCGGCATCCGAACGACTTGCCAGATTCATAGCTGGTCAGGGAATAACTGGTCTGGAAATCGTTCCCCTAACTCCCGACGCCTCGACACGAAAGTACTTTCGCATTCCCTGGAAAAAAGGGAAGGCCGTTGCCGCAGTTTATCCTGAGCCTTTCGACCCTGAATTTCATCCCTATTTGGATGTAACTCGTCTGTTTCTTAATTGTGGGATACCCGTTCCAGAGATCTACACCGTCGATGGTGCAGCCGGAATTATCGTTCAGGAAGATCTCGGGGATCAGCAGTTATTTCATGCCTACGAGGACGAGAGTGAAGAGCAATGCGATGAATACAAGGAACAAGCAATCAAGCTGATTGCCAAGATTCAGGCCGGCACTGAGAAGGCAACTGAGCTCCACTCAATCGCAAGTCGGCTTGCATTTGATGAGGCGAAACTGTCCTGGGAATTGGATTTCTTCTTCGAACACTACTTCGGTAGTCTTCGCCAAGAGACGTTGCGACATGCCGAGACCGCAGAGTTAAAAGCCGAGTTGAACGACATTTCAGCTGAGCTGGCGGCCGCTCCGCGAGTACTGTGTCATCGCGATTACCACGCATCGAATTTGATGATTGATGGGAAGCGCCGCCTCCGAGTTATCGATCACCAGGACGCGCGAATGGGGCCGGCCAGTTACGATCTCGTATCTTTTCTGCTTGACCGTCAGCCTTGTCCCCCATCACTGGCTGAACTACGTAGCCACCGGCTGTTCTTTCTTGACGAACGGCGTCAGCAAGGATTGGGTGTAGTAGACCCTGACGACTTCGCCAACGAGTTTCGCCTAATGACCATCCAACGCGGTCTTAAAGCTACCGGGACCTTCTCATATCAAACAGCAGTCAGCGGGAGGGGAGCGGTCTACCAACAATTCATTCAACCAACACTTGAGATTGTTCTGCAAGCTGCTCAATGGCTCGACAGGTTTCCCACGTTACGGCGCATGCTCGAAGAACGGTCGAACTAAACACACACTTAACTAACCGCGGTTTAGCGTTGATCAATGACAAGCCAATCAGTAGCACTAGCTTCAGAAAAACAAATCTACATCAACCAACTTTCAGAACACGTCGGTTCAGAAGTCATACTCAAAGGCTGGCTCTACAACATGCGTTCAAGCGGGAAGATCCTTTTTCCGCAGTTGCGCGATGGAACCGGAGTTGTCCAATGTGTTGCGGTCAAGAATGCTTTGACGGACGACGTATGGGAGGCACTGAAAGGCCTCGGCCAGGAATCCGCCGTTGTCATCAAAGGTAGCGTCCGCGCTGACAGCCGAGCGCCCGGAGGTTTTGAGATTGATGTTCTTACTGCGGAGGTGCTGCAGCAGGTTCATGATTATCCGATCAGTCCAAAGGAGCACGGTACTGAGTTCTTAATGGATCACAGACACCTGTGGCTCAGATCTCGGCGGCAACATGCCGTTCTAAAAGTCCGTCATACTGTCGTTCAAGCTGTAAGAAACTTTCTCGACAATGATGGATTCACGCTTTGCGATTCACCGATCTTTACTCCGGCAGCCTGCGAAGGCACGACCACTCTTTTTGAAGTCGACTACTTTGAAGGAGAAAAGGCGTATCTCACGCAATCGGGCCAGCTCTATAACGAAGCCACAGCAGCAGCTTTTGGCAAGGTCTATTGTTTTGGTCCAACGTTCCGGGCCGAGAAATCAAAAACACGACGGCACCTGACCGAGTTTTGGATGGTCGAGCCGGAAATGGCATATGCGACTTTGGATGATGTGCTGACGCTTTCAGAACAATTTCTCTCTTACATTGCCAGCAGAGTACTCGAGGATAGAAAAGAAGAACTCAAGATACTCGAACGAGACCCGGCAAAGCTCGAGGCGATCGTGCCGCCGTTTCCCCGAGTGCACTACGATGAGGCAGTGAAGATGCTCCACGAGGGATTCGAGAAAGGCGCGGTCGAGGCGAAGTTTGACTGGGGAGGAGATTTTGGCGCCCCCGATGAAACTTATATTTCCAGTCAGTTTGACAAGCCCGTAATGGTTCATCATTACCCAGCGGCCGTAAAAGCTTTCTACATGGCTCGCGATCCACAGCGCCCAGAGCTAGCGTTAGGGGTCGATGTGCTCGCGCCCGAAGGATACGGTGAAGTGATTGGCGGCGGCGAGCGCGCCTCTTCACTTGAGTTCCTACAAGAACAGATCGCTCTTCACCAACTTCCTGAGGAAGCATTCCAGTGGTACCTGGATTTGCGACGTTATGGCAGCGTTCCTCACGCAGGTTTTGGTATGGGTATCGAGCGTTGCACAGCGTGGATGTGCGGCATCGAACACATTCGGGAAACGATACCGTTTCCGAGAATGCTCTATCGAATTCGACC
Source organism: Pyrinomonadaceae bacterium (assembly GCA_036004125.1). Taxonomy (GTDB): domain Bacteria; phylum Acidobacteriota; class Blastocatellia; order Pyrinomonadales; family Pyrinomonadaceae; genus PSRF01. The sequence goes on from DASYRR010000020.1 coordinate 9,643, forward strand.
CTGAAGACATTGCCGATTACCGAATGTCCGATAAACTTCAGTTTGTCGTTGCATGATTGTGAATCCTCCAAGGGTCTACTTTGGGTCACAACGACAAACTGAAGTTTATCGGACATTTGGCAATCGGCAACGACTCTGTATCAACAAATTTGATGGACGAACAATTACGAGTCGAATTCAACGAATGGGCGCGCGCCGGTCGCGGCGAAGGAATGGAGAAAGGGCATCGCCCCGTTGGTGAGCAGGCAATCGAGAGCATGCGTTTGCCGGCGGATGCGCGTGTCCTGGATGTCGGCTGTGGCTCCGGCTGGGCCAGCCGATTGATCGCGGAGAAAGTGGAGAACGGTAGAGTTGTCGGTATCGACATTGCCGACGAGATGATCCAGCTTGCTGCCAATACATCCGCGAATTTTTCAAACGTTGATTTCAAAGTGGCAACGGCGGAGTCGTTGCCGTTTCGAGATTCCGAGTTTACGCACGCGTTCTCAATGGAGTCGCTATACTATTACTCCAACATGCTGGCTGCTCTACGGGAAATTCATCGCGTGTTGTGTGATGGTGGTAGATTTGTAACGGTCATTGATCTTTACCTGGAGAACGCTCCTTCGCATCAGTGGATTCCAACGCTAAAAGTGCCGGTGCACTTGCTGGGCGTTCCAGACTATCGGACCATATTTGAGGAGGTCGGCTTTGTGAACGTGAGAGACTCTCGACTATACGATCCCAAACCTGTACCTGACGATTATTCAAGCGGGTCGTTTAAGACCCGTGAGGATTATGTTTTGTACAAACAGAACGGATCACTAATGCTGACTGCTGAGGTCCAGAAATGATTGAAACGCCGGAACGCATCGTAACGATCTTTGGCGGTTCAAAATGTAAGGAAAGCGATCCGGAATACGGTCAGGCCAAACTTGTCGGCGAGCTACTGGCCCAGGCAGGTTTCACAATTTGCACTGGAGGTTATCTCGGCGTCATGGAAGCAGCGAGCCGCGGTGCGCGCGAAGCTGGTGGTCGAGTACTCGGCATCGTTATGAATCAGTTTAAGCATGAACCAAACCGGTTTCTCACAGACAAGGTGGCGACCCCACATTTTTATGAACGTTTGCAGAGACTGATAACTCGTTCAGTAGGGTTCATCGCAATTCGCGGTGGAATGGGAACTGTGACTGAGCTGTCATTAGTTTGGAATAAGATTCAAACAAGAGTTATTGAACCTCGACCGCTAGTGCTGCTCGGTGATTGTTGGCCACCTGTTATCGCTCAATGGCAGCAGTCTTTGGCTGTGAACGATCGAGATGTCGCGGCCCTTGATTTTGCGGGCACAGCCGAGGAGGCGGTGGAGATCATTAAGACCAAATCTCAAGGAGTGGTGATATGAATTGTCCAAAGTGTGGTGCTCCAATGGTTGAGGGATCGACGTTCTGCGGAGGCTGCGGAAACCGATTGGGTGCGGGCGGTCCGTCGTATCAGGCACCCTCCGGGCAAGGAATTATCATCGACGCGGACTCGCGCGGCCAGGGCCGTGGTTACACTTATGAAGTTCTGCATCAGCCGTCATTTTCACTCGCGGTACTACAACTGGCCGCCGAACAATCGATTCAGGCTGAAGCAGGAGCGATGGTGTCGATGTCAGCCAATATCGAATTGCAGTCGCAGATGAAAGGCGGCTTGTTCGGAGCAATTAAACGTGCGGCAGGTGGTGAATCGGCCTTCATCTCCACCTTTACTGCGCGTGGCGGTCCGGGAGAAGTTACGCTTGCGCCCGGCAGTCCTGGCGACATTGCTGCGATTGAATTATCGGGTCAGCCATTCTTTGTCCAATCAAGTTCATATCTTGCAGGAGATTCAAGTCTCACAGTCGACACAAAGTGGGGCGGCGCCAAGTCGTTTTTTGCAGGTGAAGGTTTGTTTGTCCTGATGGTCCAGGGTAAGGGACTTTTGTTGGTGTCTTCGTTCGGGGCGATTCATCGAAAGATGCTTCGGCCGGGTGAACGATATGTCGTCGACACTGGTCATTTAGTCGCGTGGGAAGGCACAACGCAGTACACGCTTCGCAAAGCAGCGTCCGGTTTCTTTCGCAGCATGATGAGCGGCGAAGGGATCGTCGCTGAATTTACCGGACCGGGTGAACTATTAATTCAAACACGCAATCTGGCTGCCCTCGCCGGTCTACTTAAACCGTTCTTCCCATCGCAGGGTGGCGGTGGTGGTGGCGGATTCAATCTCAATCTCGGTGGTTAATCCTTATGTCGTCAGTTGTCGACAAAACCGCACGTAACGTTGAGCACTCGACGGAACTGAAAAAGGCAGTCGGTATTTTCGGTGTGCCGCTCGGTTATGGTGCGAGCATGGCAGGCGTGGATATGGGTCCGGCGGCGCTTCGCGTCGCACGCCTGAAGCAACGCATTAAGACGCTGGGTTACTCTGTGCGCGATCTTGGAGACATGAGACTCGAGCGTCCGGAGCTTATTCCAGACGAAGACGATAAGCTGAAATATGTTGCGGAGATCAGCAACGCTTGTGGACAGCTTGCAGTGCAGGTCGAAGAGATCCTTAATGCTGGTGAACTTCCAGTCGTGCTCGGTGGGGATCATTCGATCGCGATTGGATCCTTTGCCGGTGTCGCGGCCTATTTTCGAAAAAGACAACAGACTATCGGGCTGATCTGGTTCGATGCCCACGCTGACATGAACACACCGGAGACATCACCTTCCGGCAATATTCATGGAATGCCTCTGGCCGCCTTGCTGGGTTACGGCACAAAGGAATTAACTGATATTGGTGGGTTTGCGCCAAAATTAGACCCTCGCTTATGCGCGCACGTTGGGGCTCGCGACATCGACTCCGGCGAGCGAGTGTTGATTCGAGAACTTGGCATGAGGTTTTTTACCATGCGAGAAATCGATGAACGCGGTATGTCTGCTTGCATGGATGAGGCGATCGCGATTGCCTCCGCTGGATCTGGAGGATACAGCGTCACATTTGACGTAGACGCTCTAGATCCCGGCGACGCTCCGGGGTCGGGAACTCTTGTCCGCGGAGGTCTCACCTATCGTGAAGCTCATCTGGGAATGGAGAAGATCGCCGAAGCCGGTGGGATGCGTTCACTGGAGGTCGTCGAAATCAATACTGCGCTCGATGTGAATAACAAAACAGCGGAGCTGGGAGTGGAGCTAATTCTATCGGCCTTGGGTAAGACAATTCTGTAGGGAGACACGAGTGTCAAAAAAAATACGCGTCGGCGTTATCTTCGGTGGCCGCTCGGGGGAGCACGAAGTCTCCGTGCGTTCGGCCCGAGCAATTATCGCAGCGATCAATCCGAAGAGATTCGATGTAGTTCCCATTGCTATTAGCAAGGAAGGGAAGTGGTTACCTCCCTCACAATCAGCACAACTCTTGCCGGAGCAATTGCGCAATCTTCTCGCGTCAAGATCTATTGAGGATGGAGGTGATATCGCGCTATTAGGTGATCCTTCTCACAAAGGCCTTATTTCGCTTAAACCACAAGGTTCATCATCTGTCGCTGAAAAGCTCGATGTCGTTTTTCCAGCCCTCCATGGTACTTTTGGAGAAGACGGTACGGTGCAGGGGCTGTTAGAAATGGCTGATGTGCCCTACGTAGGTTGCGGTGTTCTGGCGTCGGCGTGCGGAATGGATAAGGTGACGATGAAGTCGTTATTCGTTCAGGCGGGGCTGCCAATCTGCAAGCACATTTGGTTGCTGCGATCACAGTGGCAAAGCAATCCGGAAAAGATCGTGCGGAGGATAAAGAGTGAAATTGGTTTGCCATGTTTTGTGAAACCGGCAAACTTAGGCTCATCGGTTGGCGTTTCCCGGGCCAAAGACAAGAAGAGCCTGAGTGAGGCTATCGATCTTGCTGCGCAATACGATCGAAAGATAATCATCGAGGAAGAGATCGTCGCCCGGGAGATCGAGTGTGCCGTTCTCGGTAATGACGAGCCACAGGCTAGCCTGCCTGGCGAATACGTAATCTACGAAGAGTCAGCGAGATTCCTCGACTACACAGAGAAGTACGCGAACACTGGACACGTGAATTTTGTTGTGCCGGCTCCCCTATCAAAGGCTTTGACGGCGAAGATCCAGAGAATGGCGATCCAGGCATTTCAGGCCCTCGACGGATCAGGTCTCGCGCGAGTTGATTTTTTCCTGGACCGAAAAAGCGGTGGGCTGATCATAAATGAACTGAACACGATGCCTGGTCTCACGGACGTATCTGGCTATCCGAAAATGTGGGAAGCTTCGGGTTTGAGTTTTGCGAAACTATTGGAGAGCCTGATTCAGTTGGCTTTCGATCGGCATCGCGAAAAAGCCATTACGAAAACTACGATTTGAAATGGTGCACAATTCAAGCACGTCTGGTGATGTGTTCAAGTAATACTTCAGGTGCGGCTAGCGCTTTGGTGATCGATAGCCTTTCCGCGTACGGACCACTACATCCTCACGGTTTACTTTAACTTCGAGTGTCTTCCATTTGCCGTCTCTTGTAGTATTGGTAGGTCGGTAGGCAATCGTGTACTGATGGCCCAGTTCATCGGCGATTCCGGTAAATGCATCGCGGAGGGCTTGTCCGCCAGGCGTTGACACGAAACGGCCACCGGTTTTTTCCGCAAAGCCTTTCAAGCTCAGCGCGCTTTGACGGTTCGAGTAGCCTGGAGTATCTACGGCAGCCATATCAACAGCGAAGATGCTTGCACCAACGGCAAGTGCACTGTCGATCGCTTTGCCTGAAGTGGCTTTACTAAAAGTATCCATTCCGTCGGAAAGGATGACAATCGCTTTTCGTTTCTCAGGACGATCGGCGAGGACCTTTGCTGCTTGGACAATTGCGTCGTGCAGTGTCGTCATTCCTTTGGCTCGGACTGCATATCCGATCGGGGCGAGGTCGCGACCTCCTGAGAACTCCTGAATACGTTCAACGGTCGAGTCAAATCGATAGACCGCGGCCACGTCTTCTTCCCTCAATCCATCGAGGAAGCGAATTGCTGCAGACCGCGCGAGCGAGAATCGCGTTTCCATACTGCCAGAACTGTCGAGTAGCACTACGGCGGCATAAGGCGATTCTTGAACGTCGAAGCTTACTATCGACTTTGGAGGTACTTCGATTCCGTCTTCATAAACTTTGAAGTCAGCCGCCTTGAGCGCACGTACATATTGGCCTGCCTTATCCGTGACCGTGACGTTCAGCAGCACAAGATCAGTATTGACCCGGACAACGTCGTCATCGTCCTGCGCGGTTACAGGTTGGGGGGAGCAAAGCAAAACAGCGATGAGTAAAACGCCACAGACAAGGATATAGCGAGCAGAAGAGACAAGGTTCATGCGCTTATCAAAACCGTGTGAAGCCACGCAATATTTTTAGTAGTTGAAGCACAACATTAGCGCGGTCAATAACGGTAGTCGAAACTATTTGGCGGGGAGTTTTCTGTACATCCTTTGATAACAGTTCCGCATTTTCGGCAATTTGCGTAACTGCCGATGAGACATCGGAAGGCGCGTTGACTATTTGCACATCATCGCTTTCGCCGCCCGCTTCATCTCGAATCTTTTTTGTGAGTTTCTCAAGACGCTCTAACTTCTTGGTGTCCTCGCGCCCAAGACTTGATCGAGTCTTCAAAGCAGCGCTGAGGTCTTGGCTTAATTGAGAAATCTCACGCGCTCTCTTCAGATTTTCCTCGTGTTCTTTCTCTGCAAGCTTGATTAATCGTTTAGCGCGAATCTCTTCCTCAAAGGTCGTTAGAGGCGGCTTGTCATCCATATTACTTTTGTCCGCAGAAATGTTTGGGGGACGCGGAGGAGCAGCACTCTGATTCGATTGCCCATTTGCTTCACACGTATAAAACGCTAGCATCAGAACCAAGGGCAAGAATGATGATCGCAATCTGAAGGTATTCTTGATCATCGGCTGCTTGTGTTGCTAAAGACAGGAAAGCATTTTCAGCTAACTAATGAGCGTCTCAACATCTATGACGATCGTCAGACTTGATTGGCTGCTCCTAAATTCGATCGTCAAGTGAATTCTTAGGTGCCGTCGCAATCTGAGTCAACTGCTATCAAGTCACCTTAACTCTCGGCACGCCGACCCCTAATGAATAACCTCAAATAACTTATGGCACCTTCGCTGGATTGTCCGGCGTGTTTATGAATTCACCTGGGCGGCCGGGTTTCCTCCCGATCACTGTCCGGGGTTCCAGACGCTCAGGTGGTCGCTGTTTTCCTGCTGACGTCGTATAGGCAATGAACTTTGATTGAGGATCTGCTCTTAGTCCGACTAATTTAATTGACGCGTAATCTGAGGCCGATAGCTTCAGCGAATATGTTCCCTCGGCCTGAGGCTGTAACGTTCCCGGCTCGAGTGACACAAGTTTTTGTTCGGTCGCACCATCCTTGCGCCGATAAAGTTCGAGATCCACCGCAAGGCCGGTCAATTCACCTTGCGAGGTATTCTTGACGACCCCGCCAATTGTTGTCACACCTTTCTCCAGCATGGGTTGATCGACAAAGATGTGCGCCACTGGAGGTCCCTTTGGTCCAGTGTCAGTCGTTGGTGGAGGAGTTTGATTAGCCAGGAGCTTCTGGGTATGAAGGCGCCGAATAAAAGCGTAACCAGCTAACAATATCGCTGTGACGGCAACAGCACAGACGATTCCGAGAAGCTTCCCCCGGATAGAATCCTTCTCTCGTGCGATTGCTTCTTCTGGGTGAAAGGGATCGTTAATCATGTAATGCTTGAAGTAATTCCTTACGGTAGTTGGTTTTTCTCTAACCTGTTACTTTAAAGACTTCACACACTACTTTATGGATTTCGTCCAGGCGGGGAAGCACCTGTGACTGCAGTTACTAACTCACTTAGAAATTGATCCTCTGCCAGTCCTGTACTTCGAAGAGTCGTCCACTCAGCGCCTGTTGCGCCGTCTGATCGGCCTTCGATTTTCGCATTGACTGAAACGTTAGCGGTCGACCCATCAATCGGCTGCACCTCGACAGTAAGCGTGTAGCGACCTCTGGTCCAGCCACGTGAAGCTGAAATTGGCACGTCACCATATCTACTGAGCTCGGCCTGGGAAACTACTGCGCCTTTGATAAAGGTGTAGGGTTGGCTGACGACGATACCTTCAGCCAGCTTCGAAGCGGCTTCATCCACTACGAGTTTTCGATCGCGCATCAAATTCTGAATAGCTGTAATCAGGACATCGCGACGCGCGCTGATGCGATAGGGATTATCTAGTCGTGGTGTTTCGGGTGTTCGTCCGCTGCCGAAATCAATCCCTCTGCCCGCCCCCACATCTGTTTTGGCGCCGTTGCTTCCAGCGGTCCGGCTGCTACCGGTATCCCTTACTCGTTCATTTTGTTTATCAACACCTTTTGCCGCTTGTCCCATTGCGGTAATACAGCAAACAGTTAATGCGAGCATTGTCGTGATTACGCGATACATGATTTGCACCTCACCCTTGATGATCCGACAGCAGTTCGGGGTTGACTTTTTGAGAATAGATTAACGTTTCACCAATTACAAGCAACAAACTCTCCATGCTATGGTGAAGTAGTTGCGCCATTGAGTTTCTTCTTTGCTTCTTCCAGATCTCGCTCACGTTCCCATTTTCGCAGCGCCTGGACACCGGTCTCGAAGTCACCACCGCTGCTGTAGAAATTGTGGGCTCCATCATCTCGAGCCGGATTACGAACGTAGTACAAATAGTCAGACGTCGCTGGATTTACAGCAGCGCTTAAAGAACTTTCGCCAGGGGAGGCAATCGGTCCTGGTGGCAGCCCGGCGTACAGTCGCGTGTTGTATGGCGAGCGCCGATCGATATCACTTTTATAGACTTTACCGTCGTAACGCCATTTCCCCTCCAGCTTTGATGCATAAATGACCGCCGAATCGACTGCCAGTGGAATGTTTTTGCGTAGCCGGTTGTAGACTACCGAAGCTACCAGCGGTCGCTCACTTGCGAGTTTTGCCTCGGTCTCAATAATAGAAGCGACGGTGACGATTTGGCGCGGCGACATATCGAGCGATCGTAATCGTTCTGACCATTCTGGTTTCCAAACCGCACGAAAACGCTTCACCATAATTTCTACTAGTTCATTTGCGGAAGTCTCTGGCGCAAACTCGTATGTATCGGGGTAGAGATATCCTTCTAAATTTACCGCTTTAGAATCAATGTCTTTGATCGAGCTCACGTTATTCATTAACTCTAACGCTTGAGATTCCTTGTCCAGTTGGAATTGCGGCACCTGTAGCATTGCACGAGCGATGTCCCAGCGAGTCCAGCCCTCAATGATTGTGATTCTGTTCAGTCGTCGTTGACCTTGTTGAAGCTTTGCCAGAACCATCAGGGGAGAAATTGGTGAAGGGAAGTCGTACTCACCTGCTTTCAGTGACGAACCTGCCCCAGTCGCCTTCAAATAGATTCTCATTGGCCACTCGTGTTTGATGATCCCTTCGGCGGCCAACCTCTTGACGATAGAAGTCGGTGCTGAGCCCTTTGGTATTTCGATGTATTGTCCTGACTTGTTGTGAGCGATGGGCTGGTGCAAATCGCGATAGGTCCAGACGCCAGCCACTGCGATGGCTAACAATCCCAAACTTAGAATCAGAATAATCAGACGCTTCATTGTTTTAAGATTGCGGCTCCGCGATTCCAACCCTCTGTCTATGCTCCGTGTTCTGAAGAAAGTCTCGAAGGATCAATGCCGCAGATTCACCATCGATCAGGTTTCGAATCTCGTGCTCGGTGCGGCGCTCGTCAAGTAGCGTCTCACGAGCGTCAAACGAAGTTAACCTTTCATCCTGAAGGTAAACAGGTAAATCTAGCGACTTCGCGAAATTCTCAGCCACTCGTTCCGCTCGCTCAGCCGCTGTGCCCACGGTGCCGTCAAGCCGCAGCGGCAAACCAATTACCAGTGTTTGTGCGTCAAACCGTTCGACCAAGGTTTCCACTTCAATAAGGAGCCGCTTCCAATTTGAGCGTTTCAAAGGGGTAAGCCGCTTTATGGTGACGAGTTGGGCATCCGAAATCGCTGCCCCAACGAGTTTTTCCCCCAGATCGAGGGCGAGAACGGGTCCGTGAGTTTGGCAACTAGGTCGTGTTCTTGTCATCAAATAGTCGACTGAAATCTCGCGGCGTTGACTGCGCAAGGCCATCCAACACAACGCTTGCGCGAGCAATATGCCATCTGTATCATACGGTTCAAACTCGCAACCGTGCGATGTTTGGCACTGTTCTAACGTAGTCCAAGAGGTAACTAAATGTCATTTCGTACCAAGTTTATTCTGATCCTGATTTCCGCGACCCTAACTCTTTATACCGTTGTTGGCGGTTGGATCTCCACGAGAGCTCAACAGCCCGCAAATGACCCGAATGCGCAGCTCCGAATTTTCGAGAGCGTTTTGCAGCACATTCAAAACGATTACGTAGATGAGCCAAACATGGATAAGGTTCGTGCGGGAGCCCTGCGCGGGCTCGCTTACGGCCTTGATCCATACTCTACATACCTGACACCCGAGCAGGTTCGTGAGTATAACCAAAACAGCAAGGATAATCAGGCAGGGGTCGGCGCTGAGCTTTCGCAGGTAGCTTCCTATCTTTATGTGATTGCTCCTATGAAGGGATCACCAGCGGATCAGGCTGGTATTCGTGCGGGTGACATAATCGAGTACATCGATGGGAAAGCAACGCGAGACATTTCATTATATGACGCAAAGCAGTTGCTGAACGGAAGCCCCGGAAGCGAAGTAAAACTTCGAGTGCTTCGTGCCAATGCAAGCCCATTAACGGTTAACGTCAAGAGAGGAACATTCAGGTCGCCATCAGCGGAGGCAAGGATGGAGGCCGGGCGCGTTGGTATTCTTCGAATTAACAGCTTTGCTGACGGAGAAGCCGCCGATGCTCGAGCACGTCTGCAAGATTTGGTCAAGCAAGGAGCGCAGAAGGTGGTAGTCGATATGCGCAACACCGCGGGCGGCTCGCTAACAGAAGCTGTGGCTGTTGCTAATCTCTTCATCAAGGACGGTGTGATCGCCCAAACTGTCGGCCGCGAAGGAAAACCGCTCAAGACGTTCTCAGCGGATCCGAAGACTGTTCTGTTTTCAGGTCCGATAGTAGCCTTGATCGATACTGGAACCGCAGGCGCAGCTGAAGTGGTTGCCTCGGCAATCATGGAGCGCAATCGCGGTCAGGTGGTTGGCGAGAAGAGCTTTGGGTCTGGGGCTGAACAACAATTGTTTACTTTACGCGGCGGCGACGGTTTATTGCTGACCACTGTGAAGTGGGCAACGTCGACCGGTAAGACATTCTTGGGTGAAGATCGGGCCCACTCCGGAGTGACCCCATCTGTCGAGGTGAAAGGCCAGGAAGTGGCTGAGAGCGTCGATCCGGACGACTTAACTGGGAATGATGATGACGCAGTAGCCAAACCGGATCAAAGTAACGAGAAGCGTGAGACAACGCCATCACCGGCTAAGCCTGCTGCTGAGGATCTACAACTGAAAAAGGCTTTGGAATTATTGCGGGACAAACCAGTGCAGGTTCCGAAGGCTGCCTAACACCACAGCTAGACCTTGCAGGGAAACCAGGAAGGCATACGTCTTCCTGGTTTTTTGGTGTATCAATACCGCATTTCGTGTTAATCCAATTCATGGCAGTTCCATATCGGGTAATTTGCTCTCCTACGAATGCTGCATAACAATTCGACTTGCCTTGCAAATTTCTTGCAATCAACCCTTTTGACCCCATTATTGTTAATCTTTCCAGGAAACGTCTAACGCAACTAAATCTCGGTTACTACGGGAATGGCTTTTGCTCAATGGGTTGGTGGTTGAGAGAACTAGATCTTTTCTGGCAAGGAGAAGCGGAGCGATGATTCTTACAAACAAACTTCTACCGGTTGCTTTGATTGCCGCCCTCATAGGCGGTTCGGTCGGAGCGCTGGTAATGCACAAGAGTCAACCAGCAACGGCTGAAACTGTAGCGCAAAACAATGGTGCAACCGAAACGGCTGCAACCCAGCCGGCGAATTCTGAGATGGTGCCGGCAGAATTTAATACAGCCGGAGAACAAACAGCCTACAAGACAGGTTTTGCTGACGGATATAACGCCGCAATGCAGGCTGAGAATCGGTCCATAGGCACCACTAGCGGCACGAGACGAGCTGTCTATAGAAGTGCGTCATCTCCGCGTCGCGTCTACTATGATTACAATCGTTCCAGGGGCCGAAGCTTCTGGGATAAACACCGCGACAAGCTCACGATGGCGATCGGTACAGGCGCTGGCGCTGCGATCGGTGGTTTGATTGGTGGTAAGAAGGGCGCAGGTATTGGTGCTCTCTCGGGTCTGGGCGGTTCTGCCTTGTACACCTACAAGCTGCGGAAGCGTAACCGAAGCTACTAATCAATTGAGGTAGAGGGTGTGTTGAGCAAAGCGAAACTTGCCCTGGCTCTAGGTACTCTCATTTTCTTGATGATCGGATGGGCAGTTCCCTTATGGGGAGCTGCCCATTCTTCTGTTCACTCACAGGGGCGAATCCAGCGACCGGAACCGCCTTTATTAGCTTTGGCCCCGATTCGATTTCGTGAAGATCGAAATGCCGGTTTACTCGTTACTGGGTGGATCAATGACGCGGGCCCATTCACTTTTGCCATCGATACCGGTGCGGGCGCTTCAATTGTCAACCGAAGGGTAGCCGAGGTGGCACGCCTGCGAACCACCAAAGCAAAGCGCCTTTTAGTTGGTGGACTCAGCACGTTGCGGATTGCGTCAAACGAAGAAGCGCGCGTCGACAGCGTAGCTCTCGGTACTAGTTCGAATATACTTCCCAGCACACCTTCGCTGGCGATAGTTCAAACGTTGCCACGATCCATCGATGGCATTCTCGATCCTACTGAGCTATTTGGCTCTCTCGCGTACTCAATCGATCTTCCTAATCGCCAGCTGTTGGCATTTGAGGCGAAAGCCAGCGGTCTCGACTTATCACATAGCCCGCGGGATGGGGCAGTCGTTCGGTGGGTTCGGGAAGCCGGTAGTGAGCGTCCATTTGTCAGACTAGGGGATGGTCGCCTTGCCCTTCTGGATACAGGCTCTGGTTTCGGCCTCGCAGTAAATCAAGGGGCAGTTAGCAACAGTCGAAATCACGGCCGGCGAGAAGTCGGAGACCTTGGTGGTGGCGCTGTTCAATCCAGGGAGATTAGTCCGGCAACTATAAGTATCGGGGCACTGGTATTGAGGGGCGTCCCTACGGACCTTCTCATTGGTGTTCCGTCTGGTACGCCTTTGATCCTCGGCCGGCGAGCACTC
>DASYRR010000021.1:0-18397 GCA_036004125.1 Pyrinomonadaceae bacterium
TCGCCAATCAATAGACCTCTTTTGTTCGCAATGTTCTTGAGTACTCCGCCAACCGGAATGCGTCCGCCTCGGCGCTCGATGCGCACTGCTTTTCGTAGATCCACAATTTGAGTCACGCTCGTCTCAAATTCTTCAAGTGCGCAAACAGGATCAAACCGTGTCGGATACCCGCCAACACCGATGTGAGCCTGTTCACCGTCATAAGCGATCCAGGCGATGTAGCCAGGAGCCAACTTCGGATTCAGAAAACAGAGCAAACTTGGCGGACCGTCAAGATGGACGTCTTCGTACACGTTCTCTACCCCGACAATCCACTCCCTATTGCTGTCGAGATTTATGTCACGGGCTACTCGAGAACAGACTCCGTCTCCTCCAATCAGGAATTTTGTTTTTACGGACTGTGTCCTTGAATCAACACTGAATCTGACAATCGATTCGCCAGCGGGTGGAAGAGAATCAAGGTAGTTCGCTGAGGGTAACCAGGAGACGCCGGCGCGCAAACACTGATTCAGAAAACGAGTATAGAGTTGGCCCATCCGTCCAACCCGAAACTCGTCATGTTTGCTTTGCAGGTTTAAGACCTGGTGTGCAGGTGAATACAAACTAACGCGGCGAATGACTGGGCCAAGACAGTCTTCAGGAATGTCGAAGTCTTCAAGTGTTCTGCGCACAAAGATTCCGGTGGTGTGAATCTTCTGGTCGAGTGACGCCTTGCGATCAGCGAGCAGAACTCTGAGGCCTTGTTTGCTGAGGAGTCGTGCACAGTGCAGCCCTGCCAAACCAGCACCGACGATTGTGACATCAAATGATTCCATGATCGCTAGATCTGCAGAGTGCTTTCTTGTGGGCGAGACCGTGCACCTACTACTCCGAGTCAGTCAAAGCTCTTTGCGTTGCAAAGTCGGTCGACAAAAAAAGAGGCAGCCTTAGCTGGATCTCATTTGTTTGATGAGCGACTCCATGTGATTCAAATAGCTCTGCAGAGCGCGCCGTCCTTCAACAGTCAACTTGTACTCGGTTTTCGGCAAACGGCCGTCAAAGTATTTGGTACAAGCAATGTAACCAGCTTCCTCGAGTTTGCGTGCATGAACACTCAGGTTGCCGTCAGTGGTGTTCATTAGGCTCTTCAAATCGCTGAACGTCAGCGACTCATTAGCCGCAAGGGCGCTAATGATCCCCAAACGCAACCGTTCATGAATCAAGCGATCGAGATTTGGCGCAGCACTCTTTTTTGCGGCTGTGTCGCGCGGGCCGCTTGCCGTCGTTTCTTGCTTCGTAGCTATTTCCTTTTTTGCAGTCGATTGTTTAGCCACCGTATTTCCTCGCAATAATCACTCCAAACACAATATGCAAGCCGCCAAAGCCAGCTGCCATAAACCAATTGGCAAACTCCGCTGGCGCAAACAAAGCGCCCGCGCCGAGTGCCATGAAACAAAGACCCATGATCGGAACTACCCCAACCGAGAACATGCCTCCGGTGATTACTCCTGTGCCATAAAGCAGCAACCAAACTCCCGGAATAGCGTTGGTTAATCCAGCGCGAAACAGGACGATCGTCAGAAGGCCACCAGCGATCATTGGCGGCAATAGACTGAACACTGCTTTTCGGCCGGGCCCGGAGACAAGTGGCATTTGCACTGCCCTTGCTTTTCGATCCATTGACCATCCCGCGATGAGCAGCGAGATTGTTCCTTCGACAACCCAAACAGACAGCCACATAGTGAAACTTGTTTGCCGAGCCGCCAGGGCGCTCGCCACGAGTGCGGTCACGCCAATTGCAACTTCACCCCAACCCGAGATGCCCGTAAAAGCCGTGGCGCGCTCCATGGTTTCCCGGATGTAAGCCAGGTTATCCATCGCCCGCTCATGAAGTGCGGGAGGTTCAGGCTGCGCAGGCTGAACAAGTCGGATGGGTTCCATGTCAGGCATATTACGCTGCAGTGAGCATTTTCGTCAAGTACTTTGTAAGGCAAAGGCGAGCCCGGTCTGCGATCCGATGTCTCATTCTCACCCGGCTAAATCCCGTGAGAATAGAATGGTTGGTGAAGGCTCAAACACTGAAAGCGTCACTGACGATCTGCGCCTGTTCCTTCTGGTGAATACTGTACGAACCCGTGGCTGGACTTGCGGAGGACGTTCGTCCTGCATACTGCGGCCGCTCACAAGCTTTTAGTAAGTTTTCAAGGCGTGGCTGAACGAAGGTCCAACCACCCATGTTCTGCGGTTCTTCCTGAGCCCAAGCAAGTTGTTTCGCGTTCGCATATTTGTCCAGGGCTTCACGGACACTGGTTAGCGGAAAAGGATAGAACTGTTCCAACCGCAAGATCGCAACACGTTTCTCATCACTCTTCTTTCTGGCATCCATCAGATCGTAATAAACCTTACCGCTGCACATCACAACCTTCTCGACGAACCTTGCGTCGCCTATTTCGGCATCCTCAATCAGCGGCCGAAATCCACCGCTCGTCAATTCTGCAACTGTCGATGACGCCGCCGGCAAACGTAACAAGCTCTTCGGTGTCATGATGATCAGCGGCCGCTCCATTCCGGGTTGAACCTGACGTCGCAGCAAATGGAAGTACTGAGCAGGCGTCGTCGGATAACAGACCTGCAGATTGTTCTCGGCGCAGAGTTGTAGATAGCGTTCGAGTCGAGCACTTGAGTGTTCTGGTCCCTGACCTTCGTAACCGTGCGGCAACAACATGACTAGACGAGACGTCTGTTTCCACTTGTCTTCAGAGGCTGCGATGTATTGATCGATAATTGTTTGCGCACCGTTTCCAAAATCGCCAAACTGCGCTTCCCATAAGACTAGCGCACTCTGCGCAACTACCGAATAACCGTACTCGAATCCCAACACGCCTTCCTCGGATAGCGAACTATCGAATACTTCAAAACGAGCTTCGGGATTCGCGTCGGAACGCAACTCGGATAGCGGCGTCCAGGATTTACCGGTTTGCGTGTCGTACAGAACAGCATGACGCTGACTAAACGTACCGCGGCCGGAATCCTGTCCACTTAGGCGGACGCGCGTACCATCAAGCACGAGCGATCCAAACGCGACTGCTTCGGCAAAAGCCCAATCCAATGGTGTGGCGCCTTCACCCATCTTCGCGCGGCGAGCAAGTTGGCCAACCATCTTGGGGTTGATATTGAAGCCTTCAGGCACGAGCGCAATCTTTCGCCCGATGCTTTTCACTGTTTCTGCTTCGATGCCAGTTGGAATAATGGTTGACCCGTCGAGTTCTACCACGTCGGGTTGCGACTGGACCGGCTCTTCTTTAACTTTCCTTTTTGCATTCGCCAACGCGTCTTCATAACGTCGCACGCGTTCCTCTATCAGGGCCTTCACCTCGTCTTCGGTATAGACACCTTCTTTGATCAACCGCTTCGCATAGATGCTGCGCACTCCAGGGTGCGCCTTCACTCGTGCGTACATCAACGGTTGTGTGTAACTGGGTTCGTCAGTCTCGTTATGACCGAGGCGACGAAAACCAATCAAATCGAGAACAACGTCTTTATTGAACTCCTGGCGATAATCAAGCGCGATCTGCAGCGCGCGATAGGCAGCTTCCGGGTCGTCGCCATTGATATGAAAGATAGGCAACTGCGTCATGCGCGCCACATCGGTTGAATAGATCGTTGAACGTCCAGCTTCAGGCGAGGTAGTAAATCCGATTTGATTGTTGATGATTATGTGAATCGTTCCGCCTGTGCGGTAACCCTTTAAGCCGGCGAGATTCAACGTTTCCATCACAATGCCCTGGCCAGCAAACGCTGCGTCTCCATGTAACAAAACCGGCAATGCAAGGTCGACCACTTGATCTCTCGTCATCGATAGTCTGTCGATCGTCGAGTCCTGCTTGGCCCGAACCATGCCTTCGACCACTGGATCAACAGCTTCAAGGTGACTCGGATTCGGTGACAACGACAAGCGAACGGTCCGCCCGCTCTCCGTAACTCGCTCCCCGGACGCACCCTGGTGATATTTCACATCACCTTCGTCAGCAGGAAACTCAGGATGAACGGAACCTTCGAACGCCGCAAAGATTCGTTCGCAAAGATTTCCGATCACGTTTGCTAGTACATTCAACCGCCCGCGGTGGGCCATTCCAAGAGTAATGTCCTCAACGCCACGCGCCGCTGCCCCCTCGATCAATCGATCCAAAACTGCGATGACGGTCTCACAACCCTCGAGAGAAAAGCGTTTCTGTCCGAGATACTTGGTATGGAGGAAGCGTTCGAATTGTTCAGCCGAGATCAACTTCCATAACAAACGTTTCTTCACCTCGACGGGAATTGGTTCCGGCTGGACAAACTCTCGTCGTATCTGCTCGCGTATCCAGGTTTTCTCTTCTTTGCTTTGGATGTGACGATATTCGATGCCAACCTTGCCACAATATGCGTGTTGCAAGATATCGAGAATCTCACGCAAGGTGCCGCTTTCTTTGTTTGCCAGCCCATCGGTAATGAAGACACGGTCCAGGTCCCAAATAGTCAGACCATAAGTGTCAATGTCGAGTTCCGGGTGATAGAGAATCGGCAAGGCGTGCAGTGGATCTATATCTGCAATCAAATGTCCACGAACTCGATAAGCATTTATGAGTTCGATCACTCGGGCCTCTTTGATCGTTTGTTCGCGTTGGTGATCTGCAGAAAGAAGGAACGGATTGCGATCCTGATTCCAGAGGAGTGGCGGATATGGAATTCCAAGGTCCGCGAAGATTGGGTTGTAGAACGGCTTGTGACCAATCAGGAATTCGTGAATCCTGGCAAGGAATGCACCCGACTCAGCGCCTTGAATAATCCGATGATCGTAAGTGCTGGTGATTGTAATAGCCTTACTAATTCCCAACTGCGTCAACGCTTCAGGAGCCATCGCCTGATACTCTGCGGGATACTCAATTGCGCCAGTCGCTATGATCAATGATTGTCCGGCCATCAAGCGCGGAATCGATGCGACCGTTCCCAGCGTCCCGGGGTTAGTTAGCGAGATGGTGGTGCCCTGAAAATCGGCGATCTGCAATTTACCTTCTCGAGCTCGTTTGACCACATCGTCGTAGGCAATCAGAAACTGCGAAAAAGTCAGATTGTTCGCGTTCTTAATATTCGGCACCAACAAATTCCGGGTGCCATCTTTTTTAGTGAGGTCTATCGCGATACCCAGGTTGACTTGATTGCGCTTAATACGACTTGGCGTACCCTCAACCTCACCAAATCCGTCATTGAGCCGCGGGAACTCATCCAGAGCACGCAGAATTGCCCAGGCGATGAGATGTGTGTACGAAGCCTTGCCCCGATCGTTCTCTGACAAATGTTTGTTTATCAGGCGTCGGTTTTCATCAAGCAGCTTCACAGGAATCCGTCTTTCGGAAGTCGCCGTCGGTACCGAGAGACTAGTCTCCATGTTCTCAACGATCTTGAGTGCAGGACCTCGGATAGCAATGACCTCTGCGTCGGCGTTAATCGTCGGCGTTGGCGGTGCTTTGCGTTCGGGAGCAGGGGCGACGGCTGCGCTAGTTGGCTTGGCTACAGTAAGACCATCTCCGTCGGTCGCGACAGTTGCTGTCTTCAAGCCATTCCCAGACGATTGCCTGAGTCCCGATCCATCGCCGAGTAGCTCAGTGAAATACGCTCTCCAGGAATCGTCAACCAGATCCGGATTGCTTCGGAATCGTTCAAGAAGCCCCTGAACATAAGCGGCGTTCGCGCCGAACTCTTCGGCAATCATCTCTGACAAATCAGTTTTCTTTTGCTGACTCAAACTTGGGTACCCCTTAAAGGCTGGACGCGAATTTCTACGCGTTTGTAGAGGAAATGCGTCGTATCGGTCGATTATGTCTCAGTGCAAATAGACTACCATCAAAGGAACTCAATTGCACTTGCGCCTTCTAGCTGCTGTGGTCAGTAGTTAGTAGTCAGTAGTCAATTGGTCAGTTGTCCTTAGTGGTGCCTTTAGTAGTGGGCTCCAGGGAACGCGGCACCCATTGCTGGGAGCGCAGGCGTCCTCGCCTGCTGGATGCCATTCAAGCCGGTCTTGGGAACACACTATTTACATTAAGACGCGTGTCGGTCGTCAGGCAGGCGAGGACGCCTGCGCTCCCAGCAATGCGTGCCGCGTTCCCTTGAGCTCACTACTAAAGGCGACCGCTAAGGACACCTGACTACTGACCACTGACCACCACTGACTTCCCCTCGAAATTCTTTACCGCCGATGATATTGTAGCGACCCATTTTGCAGAGTTCCGAACATCAATAAACAACCAATGAACGAAAACCCCGAGCCACGAACGCGACTCAAGACGATCATTGTGTTCTCGATGTTGTTTGTCATTTTTGGCACCGTGATCGTCTTCGGATACTTCTCCACGTTCTCGCGACCAATCACAACTGTAATCCTGGTGCGTCATGCCGAGAAGAAGATTGAACCCAATAATCCTGATCCCGACTTAACTCCAGCAGGTGAAGCACGCGCGCAAGAGCTCGCACGAATGTTCAGCGGTGCTGGACTCAACGCAATCTACGCAACACACTTAAAGCGAACTCAACAAACTGTGAAGCCACTGGCAGATCGGACTGGTATATCGCCGACGATTCTTAACGCCAACCAGACCGATGAGCTGGCCAGACAGGTCTTAACCGACCACCGCGGGCAAACTATTTTTGTTGCTGGTCATAACAACACCGTGCCCGCCTTAGTATCCATTCTTAGCGGTGAAAATTTGCCTGTCATTCCAGAAAGTGAATACGACAATCTGTACATCGTTACGGTCTACCGCTTCGGAAAGGCAAAAGTTGTGAAGCTGAAGTACGGAAGCGAGAGCACTCAGGGTGTGGGTAGTGGAACGATGGTTCCGACGAAAACTCAATGAGCTTACGTTTAGGAGACTCCGGTGAAACGTACAAACAAAAACAGCAAAGCGTCCTCGCAGCGTTCTGCGAATATTAAACGACAAACACAAACATCTCGTCGTACGTTTGTGAAGCTTCTTCCCGCTCTGGGCGCTGCTGGCTTGGTCGTCACGAAACTGCCGCTCAAGACTTCAGCCCAAACACCGACACCTTCGCCACTTCCATCACCGTCTGCATCCCCGACTCCGGCGCCGCGAATTACGAAAGACATGTTGCACGTAGCGGAGAAACTAATGGGCATTGAATTCACTGACGCCCAGGAAGCGATGGCTCTTGCCGGCGTCAATCGCAATCTTGACGCGTACGAAACCGTGCGCAAGATCGATATACCACTCGACACGGAGCCCGCCTTTGCATTTCACCCCGCTCGAGCACGCAAGGATCTCTATGGCGCGAAAACCAAGTTTCGTTTCGCGAAAGTTGAGGTGCCGGCGTTTAAGACCGTCGACGATCTGGCATTCGCATCCATCCCGCAGTTGGCTGAAGTGTTAAGGACCCAAAAGGTGTCGTCGACCGAGTTAACGAAAATGTACCTGGCTCGATTGAAGCGGTTCGGGCCAAAACTCCTTTGCATCGTCACCCTCACTGAAGACCTGGCGTTGAAACAGGCAGCGGCAGCTGATGCTGAGATTAAGCGTGGAAAGTACCGAGGACCTTTGCAAGGAATTCCGTGGGGTGCGAAAGATCTTTTTGCCACGAAGGACATAAAAACGACCTGGGGCGCTGAACCGTATCGCGACCAGTTGATCGATTACGACTCTACTGTCGTCGAAAGACTGAATGACGCTGGCGCGGTTTTAGTTGCAAAGCTTTCGATGGGCGCCCTCGCTCAAGGACCGCGATGGTTTGGTGGCGTCACTCGCAATCCGTGGCTGCCCAACGATACACAAACAGGCTCCAGTGGATCGTCTGCGGGCCCAGCTTCAGCCACTGCCGCAGGGCTCGTCGGCTTTTCGATTGGTACTGAGACACTCGGATCGATCATCTCCCCGTCCTCAACGTGTGGTTGCGCAGGGTTGCGACCAACCTACGGACGCGTCAGCCGGTATGGCGCAATGGGTTTGAGCTGGACGATGGACAAGATTGGGCCGATCTGTCGTGGGGTTGAAGATTGCGCCGCAGCATTGAGCGCAATCTACGGTCCTGATGGGAAGGACATCACCGTTGGCGACGCGCCCTTCAATTGGAACCCCAATACCGACATCAGCACTTTAAGAATTGGTTATCTGAAAGCGGAGTTTGAGGGAACCAATTTCCAACCAAACAACGAACAGCAGCGGTTGCAACAGGAACAGCGTCGCGCGGTTTACAAAACAGCGATTGAGGCACTTGAAAAAGCCGGGGCGAAGTTGGTCCCGATCGAGATGCCCAAGTTCTCCACTGGTTCACTCCGCTTCATACTCTCCGCTGAGGCTGCCACGGCGTTCGACGACATCACTCGCGACGGCCGCGTAAATCAACTGTCAGGACAAAACCCGGGAGACTGGCCCAACACTTTTCGCACGTCACGCTTCATTCCTGCAGTGGAATACTTGCGTGCTCAACGTGCTCGCACACTGCTAATACGTGAGATGGAAAAACTGATGTCGCAGTGGGACGTGTTCGTGAGTCCAGCGCCAGGAAGTTCGAGCTTACTGGTGACAAACTTGACCGGCAATCCAGCTATTTGCGTGCCCTGTGGATTTGTAAACGATCGTCCTGCGGCGATCATGTTCACCGGTGGGGTCTACGACGAAGTCGCCCCGTTGCGAGTTGCGTTAGCGTTTGAAAGAGCAACAAAGTGGCACACGATGCACCCAAAGATGGACTTCGCTTGATGTTGCGTGGCGCCGAATTTGATTTCTGTTAAATAGGGCACCACTTGATGTTGGGATAATTTTAGGGGTGTCTGATCAGGTTTCTTCGAAGCGTAACGCGTCGAAAAAAAACTTCAATTCGTTGTCGGGCGTGTCCGTCATCAATGCCCGAAGATCAAGCAACAGCGCCACCGTCCCATCGCGCATTTCCGCCGCGCCAGCAACACCTAACCACCTTCCACCACGACTACCAAGGTTTCGTATCAATACTTGTTCCCGATCAACAAATTCGTTCACCTGCAGCGTAAGAGATCCGCACTTTTCATACTTGTAGACTAGTTGAACGGTTGTCTTGGACTCAGTTCGTCCCAGGCCGAGGAGTTCGTCCAACCGCAGGAGGCTCTCTCCTTCTTTCACTTCTGTGTCGGCCCCATCAATCTTCTCGATCGAACTGACCTGTGCTGCGTCGATCAGGTAGTGATGTCCACCTTCCCTGACCACGACAACGTCGAGTAAACCAAAGGTGACCGGCAACCGAATCTCAAAGACCGAACCAACTCCCGGTTCACTCGCGACGCCAATCGCTCCGCCCACATCCTCGATCGCTGTTTCCACAACATTAAGTCCGACGCCCCGGCCTGAAGTCTCCGAGAGACTAGCAGCCGTAGAGAATCCGACAAGAAAAATTAGACGCTGACTCTGGTCGACACCGAGCTCGGCGTTTCCGTCGAGAACGCCTAATCGCTTACCCGCACTAGCGACAGACTTCGGATCGATCCCGCGGCCATCATCCGTTACTCGGATTCTCGTCTGTCCCTGCAGTGAGGATGCTTCGATGCAGATTTTGCCGCGCTTGTTCTTGCCCGCCTGCTGTCTTTGCTCAGCATTCTCTATTCCATGATCGACAGCGTTGCGCACCAGGTGAACTAACGGATCGGAGATGGCATCAGATAGCGCCTTATCGATTCTTAACTCATGTCCGCCAACTATTACCTCGACGTCCTTGCCCGCTGCCGCCGCCGCGGAGCGACCCGCCCGGGATGCTCTTTGTAAGACTCGATCAATGGGCACCATGCGCAGGTTGACCAACTCGGCGGCCAGAGTCAGGAATGAATTGTTCACCGCGTTGACATTTGTTCTAAGTTCCGACATCCCGGCAACGCGATCAAAGCAAGCGTTTGTCTCGCGAAACAATCGTTGTGTTAAGGAGATCAATCGATCCAGATCATCCAGGTCAATTCGAATCACATCCGGTGTACGGCGTGTTGATTTATGACGCTCCAGTGCCAGGTTCTTTTCTCTACCTAAGTCGCGAGGAACTTCCTGTGCCGAAATTTCAGTCACGTTGATATCGGCAATGTCAGAAACCTCCCGTTTGATCTGCCCAAGATCACATTCCCGAGCATACAGAATGCGAAAATCGATCTTGCCGGGTTTTTCGTTATGTATTTTGGGAGCAGTGGATATCAATTCACCTTTTTGTTTTAGCTTTTCCTTCAGCTGTTGGAAAAGTTGATCGAAGTTAGTAGTGTCGAAGCAAGTCTCAATCAGGAAAAGACTGCCGCCTTCACCCACGGCTTGTTCCAATCGATGTTTCTCCTCCTGGCTTAGGGGCTGCCAGATCTCAGGGGGCACCGCACTTAAGATAAGTTCAACCTCAGGTCTACTAACGCGAGGCAGCTGTTGGGAAAATAGTTGCAGGCGCTCGAACAAACTCTGAGGGGATTCGGTCTTCGGGGTTTTAGTTTGTCGAAGACTCGAGAACAACGCCTCTCCGGTGTCGTCGAATGCGCGCAGCACATCATCGCTCATACGCGCATTGCCGACGCGCAAAGCGTGCAGAAGGTTCTCAAACTGGTGCGCAATGTGCGTAGTGTCGTTTAAACCATTTGCTGAGGCGGTGGCTTTGAGACTGTGGACGTTACGAAAGATCGAATCGAGAAGTTGACGAACGCTTTTGCCATCGCCGACCGCCCCACGAAGTTGTTCAGTTGCGGCGAAGACTTGCTCAACACGATCTTCGAGTTCTTCTAAAACCTGATTCACATGCGAATACTAATTGGTGGGATCTTAAATCTCAAATCTTAAATCTCAAATCTCAGATCTCAGATCTCAGAAGATCGATTTTAAGACCGACGTTTGAGGATCGACGTCGTGAGATTTTGAGATCTGAAATCTGAAATCTGAAATCTGAGATTTGAGATCTTATCAACCGTCTTCATTCTCCGGCTGGACCTCCGTCTGTGGTTGCTGTTCGTCGAGGTCGCGTTTGATTGCGTCGAGGATGCCGTTGATGAATTGCGTGGCTTCGTAGGTTGAAAAGCGCCGGGCGATTTCAAGTGCCTCATTGATTGCTACAGTGCGCGGTGTCGGCTCGTAAAGAAATTCATAGACAGCGAGGCGCAGAATATTACGGTCTACCACCGCCATGCGTGAGATACGCCAATGTTCTGCTCGGGAGCGAATTCGCTCATCGAGCAAGTCCAGATTTGCTAACGTTCCGGAAGCGAGTCGCGTGGAAAAGTCCCGCGCTGTCTCGTCGAGATCTGATTCTCCGAGTTCAGCCCAGTAAGAACGGACGACATCGTCCGTAGGCATTTCGGCAACGTCAGCCGCAAAGAGCATTTGCAAGGCACATTCACGTGCCTTACGGCGGGAACCCATAATAAATCAAGGATGAAGTCGAAAGGCCGAACGAGAATCTTTGTTACGACCGTTCATCCTTCCTCAAAAGCTTCCTTGTAAAGATTTACCAACTCTACCGCCGTCATGGCGGCTTCGAACCCCTTGTTACCCAACTTCACTCCAGCTCGATCAATTGCCTGATCCACTGTATCTGCAGTCACGATGCCAAACACCACTGGAACTCCACTTTCCAAGCCAGCTTTCGAAATTCCCTGTGCAACCTCGTTGGCAATGTAATCGAAGTGTGGAGTTTGACCGCGGATGATTGTACCGAGACAGATGATTGAGTCAAATTTCTGAGACTTGGCAAGTCGAAGTGCCAACAGTGGGATCTCGAAGGCACCTGGGACTCGATAAAGCGTAACTTGTTCTTGCTTTGCTCCGAGACGTTTGAATGCGTCGAGAGCTCCATCAACGAGGCGACCGGAGATGAACTCATTCCAGCGGCTGGCGACAATGGCGAAGTCAAATCCTTCGGCGTTGAGACGACCTTCGTGAACAGTGGGCTGCAATCGACTTCAACTCCGCAAGCGGGATCGTTATTGCTTTTGCAGTATAGGAGATGGTGATGAGGGCAGCAAGTTTGATGCTTTGGGTCTTAGGAAATACCTTCGTTGCTCTTCAACTCGATACCTGATTGTGGCTACCATCCTTTAAAGACCGGTTTACGCTTCTCCAGAAATGCGGAGGTGCCCTCACGCGCATCTACCGTATTAAACAATGATGCAAACAACTCCGTCTCCAGCTTCAGACCATCTTCAAGCGGAAGGTCGAGCCCTTGAATTACAGCCTTCAGGCATGCCCGAATCGATAACGGCGAAAGACGTGAAATCTCCTCGGCGAGTGAGATCGCTTCCGACAGAACTGCGGCCTGCGGTACCACTCTATTCACCAGACCAAACTCGAGTGCTTCGTCACTCGTCATCATTCTTCCAGTCAACATCATTTCCAGGCCGCGACCAACACCAAGTTCTCGTGTTAGACGTTGAGTGCCACCGTACCCTGGCATCAAGCCAAGCTGGGTCTCAGGTAAACTAAACGCAGCTTCCGTTGCGGCAATTCGTAAGTGACAAGCGAGTGCTAGCTCGAGGCCACCGCCCGCAGCAATACCATTAATGGCCGCGATCACAGGTACCGGAAAGTTTTCGATCCGATCGCAAAGTTGCTGACCGCGGTGAGAAATCTCTGAACCATCTCCACCCTCATTCAGCTCGCTGATGTCAGTGCCGGTACAAAATGCGCGTTCACCTTCACCAGTAAGAATCAGAGTGCGTAGTTGTTGGTCAGGTTCAAGTTTACCGACTTCCGCATTCAGCGCATCCAACATCTCACACGAAAGCGCGTTAAGCTTTTCAGGTCGATTGAGGTGAATAATGGCGTAGGTTGGGGTGCGTTCGAGAATAAGTGAAGACATCGGACTTGGACTTTGGCCTAGACCATCATTAAACCAAATTCATCGGCGTTGGATTTTTCGCGTCTTTTGTATAGTCATAAAACCCGCGTCCTGACTTGCGCCCATACAAACCAGCTAACACCATGCGCTTCAATAAGGGCGGTGAAGCAAAACGCTTCTCACGAAACTCATTGAACATGATCTCGGCAATGTAATAAGTCGTGTCGAGACCGACGAAGTCTCCCAGCGTGAATGGCCCCATCGGATATCCGCAGCCCAACTTCATTGCATTATCGATATCGACAATAGAACCTACACCCTCTTCCAGAGCTCGGATCGCATCGAGCATATAAGGCACCAGCAAACGGTTTACGATGAAACCAGTTTTATCGTTCGCGCGCACCGGAACCTTTCCGAGTGTCTTGCCAAACTCCACGGCGTGTTCATAAACCGCTTCGTCGGTCAGGATCGTGCGCACAACTTCCACAAGTTTCATGAGCGGAACCGGATTGAAGAAGTGCATACCAATGAAACGCCGCTGACGTTCAGCTGATGTCGCAGTCATCATCTCGGTAATTGATAATGAAGAGGTGTTTGAGGCAAAAATGGTGTCCGGTTTACACAGCACATCGAGTTGCCGGTAAGTGGCGCGCTTCTCGCCGAGATTTTCAATGATCGCTTCAATGATGATGTCGCAGTCGGCAAGATCCGCAAACGAAGTAGTGCCTGAGAAGCGTGCGCGGATCTCAGTCTGCTGTTCGGCCGTTATCGTGCCTTTTTCTGCAAACCTGGCCAACGACTTCTCAATTCCGTCGAAACCTTTCGCAATTAGATCGTCTGAAACCTCCCTAACAACTGTTTCAAAGCCTGCGGTAGCTGAAACCTGAGCAATACCGGAGCCCATTAGCCCACATCCCAGGACTCCCACCTTCTTTATATCCATTTTTCAATCTCCCAAATCATATTGAGCACTACTTATTCAAGTTCTGAACGGAGGTTTTAACCCACCCATCGTATTCGTCTTCCCAAACCGCGAACTCGCGCGTCAGCTTTTCGCTCAGTTTCGGCGCTTGTCGAGGTTCAGGCGAAGGACGCGTCTCCATTTCCGTTTTGGCTTTCGAAAGCAAATCGACTAACCGCTTGCGCAAATTATCGGCATGGGGATCTGGCGCTGGAACAGACTGTAACGTCAGCAGCATTGGTCCAACTGGGCCCACATCACTTTCGGACAGCACTCCGGCGATGACCTCATGCGCCTGGTTCATCACATTTACATAATTCAGCAGAACTTCGCGGTTCGTAAAGTGAGTAACCTGAACCTGCGGTTTCGGTCGATTAAAATTCTGCGCAACCTTCACAAAACTTAGGGCTACCAGAACCAGGAGAGCGACCTGCAAGATTCGCCAAACGATCGCACTTCCTTGACTCTCCCCCGGCCGACGATATTGAACGATCAGCGCCAGAGCGGCACCAGACAACAACCCGCCCAGGTGGGCGCCGTTGTCGATGAAACTCCGACCGAGAAAGCCGATGAATAGGTTGATCATTATGACCGGCAGCAAACCCGTGCCAAATGCGCGTTTGAATCCCTCAGGTAGTTCGTGACGAAACTTAATGCCAAAAACAAATAACACTCCCACCAGACCAAACAAAGCACCGGAAGCTCCTGCGGATGGATCATCAGCAGCCTTAAACACAAACCGTGCGAGCGGGCCGACAGCCAGGTTCGGTCTAACGGTCAAATAGCTGGCGACAACGCCACCGATGCCTGTAAGGACCCAAAAGACTACAAACTTTGCCGAGCCATACAGTTTTTCAACGTACGGTCCAAGAACCCATAGGCTATACATGTTCACCAACAAATGGAGCAGATTCACGTGTAAGAACATAGGCGTGACAAATCGCCACCATTGATGGCTCGGTGCGGCTATTAGCGAATTCAATTTTGCACCGTAAGCGACCAGAACCTCGCCCGAGAACTCTTGCCAAAGTGAATGACTCGTCAATCCACTCGAGTCCCACATCAAAAGAAAAACAAAAATGTTCGCAATGAGGATCGTGATTGTGAATTTGTAAGGGCGGTCGAGAATCGCTCGAGCAAATCGAAGTGTTTCGCGATCCGGCAGATTTCCTTTTTCACCAGCTGGTGGCTGTGGGGTCGTTGGCGCGTCACAGACTGCGCAATTCGGCTCTCCGGCGCCGACAATTGCTCCGCAATTGCGGCAAAGAGTTGGCCGACCCGCTGTGTTTGAATTTGAAGAACTGCCAGACAATACTGGAGAGACTAACAAGTCGAATTATACCAATTCAGATTCTAACTGCTGGGAGCACAAGGCGTCCTCGCTGCTTACCGTTAGCGATGACTTTGCGCGGCACCTATTGTTCCTTAGAGGCCCAAGAATCTTGAAACCTAGTTCAAGTTTGTGATGTCTGAGCTGGGGGGTTGCGGGAATCCTACTTTCTCAGCCTCAGAAAATGTCACTTCGACGGCGGTGCGCCGGCCAAATATCTCAACATCAACCACCAAGACCGCCTTGCTTATATCGATTCTATCGACCACGCCGGTAAAATTGGCAAACGAGCCACACTTGATGCGAACGATGTCCCCAACGTTGAAAAATTGCAAGAGCCTATACCCCGATTACTGAAACGTTTTGATTACATTCTGTCCATAATCGCTACAGAATTTCTACAACATCCCCATTGATTTTTCAAAAGGTAGTGGTATACAGTCCGGCTCCAAACCCTCAACTTTAAATAACAGGAATAAGGAAGGGCAGTACCAACGTGCGCAAATATAAGCTTTATGGATTTCTCTTTGGGCTCAGTATGGTGACAGTTGCGGTTGGCCTAACCGTAAATTCCAACTCCGCCCACACATCGTAACGTCTAGGGCAGTTGCTCGGCAATCCGTGGTCACGAACACGGTTGATGTTCCCGAAACCATTGACGGGGCTAAAAATCCTGAACTGATAGCGGACCACATCGCCTATTCAGCGCTCTTCCGTTTACTCTCTAATCGCAGCACCGGCGACGAAATTACAAGGGCCCGCGCTTATGTAAAACAAATGGGCCTCGGGAAACAGAACTGCAAGGTGTGTCCTCCCGGAATCGACACAGCTGAATCCGACATTGATGCGCTCTTGGCGGCAGCCGAAGAGTTTTACCAGCGCATTGATGTTCTAGATCGGCAAGTTGCGGAAATTAAAGATCATACATGGCCGAATCCGTCTACCGCCACAATGACGCAATTGGCCGGGCTGCAAAAGCAAAGGGAGGCCGTTGCCGTTGAAGTGGCCGCATCACTGGTGACACGATTGACTCCAGTGGGCATGCAGAGAGTCAGACAACACATTCAGGAGCACGTTAAACAAAGAGTGAAGTTAATACCTGAGCCAACTACGCCTCCAGGCGGGGCAGGTTGGCATCCCGGCCACATGACGCACTGACCCATGATTTCTTACCATTTGTCTTTGCGAGGGGAAGCCATGTCGTATTTGACCTCAAAGGTAGGGAAGGCTTTTATGTCTAAGTCAATCTTTGCGACCCTTTTTCAACTGCTCATTGCTGCTGTCGTCCTAGCAGTATTTGGAGTTTCGGACGCCATGAGTCAAATGACCTATGGAGTGAACTATTCCGACACGTGGATGGTAGCTTATAACCAACCGTGGACTGACGAAGACGGATATGAGCATCCATCAGAGAGTGGTGATCCATATGTGGCGGTGTGCGGTTATGGTGCAGTCGACGGTAGTGCGGCTTCCTATAGTCATTATTACAGTCCGTTGACCGTTACGTTAACAAGCCCTAATGGACGAACGAGTAATAGCGAAAACTCCGGAGGTGGTTATCTGAGAGCCGATGTTAGCCTAACACTGATTGAGGCAGGTGATTACTATACTACTCATCATGAGAGCGGGTACTGCCCAGGCTGCAATTGCTCCCACGTCATTGGCGGTGGAGGATCCGCGAAACGGATTGGGGTTTCCTTTAGTGCATACTACAAAGCAGTTCAGGTTGATCCATATAGAGCCGTTTACCAACTCGTAACCCCGTGCGACGTGAATTGTGTTTTTTATCCGAGCGGAAGTTCCCAACGCTTTAGTCTATATCCTTCGCCGAACTACCTCAGAATCGGAGAGCCTTGGGTTAATATCGCAGGATACATAATATGTGAGACAGCAATTGCCTCATTGGAGGAATCTGCTACGCCGCTATATTGTTACGAACTGTAGAAATCGACTTCCCCAAACCAATAGGTGAGAAGCATGGAGTCTCAAATAGTGAACGTCTTATTTGTTGTATTAATCCTGTTGGCGGTTCTTATCGGACTAATCAATCTTGGCTTGTTATTTATGTGGCTCAAGGGAATTGGTTCCTTAGCTTTTCCAGCGGTTCGATTTATTATTGGAATTCCGATGATGATAGTTTTTTCGAGTATCTTTCAGCTAGCAATTGTCATTCTCGCGGCAATTGTTGAGCGATACAGAAGTAATCCAAACGGAATTCTCATTAGGTCACTATAATTTACAGCTTCTTGGGTTTTCTGAGTTTTCGCCCCTTACCCACTCGTATTTTCGACGCCTTCAGCTGGTTGGGAGTTGAGTTAATTCGTTTCACGCCATACGGAGGACCGCAGGCGAGCACGCTGCGATCCGGCACCAGGTCGTCCTTGGCAAGAGCTAGCCCATCTTTTCCAGGAGACTTACGAGATCGTCCGCATGTTCCTCTTCCATCGCAAGAATGCCTTCGAGCATGCGTCTCGACGTCGGATCGTCATTTCCGAAGTAAGTGATCATATCGCGATAGCTATCGATGGCGATTCGCTCCGCGACGAGATCTTCCTTGATCATATCGATGAGCGAAGTGCCCTCGACATATTCCGCATGACTCCGCATTGATAATCCATCAGGATTAAAATTCGGCTCACCTTTGAGTTGTACTATGCGTTGGGCAATTAAATCAGCGTGTCCTTGTTCCTCATTTGCGTGCTGCAAGAACTCGGCGGCTACACTTTCCGCATTGATTCCGCTAGCCATGAAGTAGTGCCGTTTGTATCTCAACACGCAGACTAACTCTGTGGCCAGCGCTTCGTTCAGAAGCTTTACTGCCGTTTCCCTATCTGCGGAATAACCTTCGGTAACGGCGCCATTTTCGATGTGTTTTCGCGCGCGCTCGCGTAAAGTTTTGATGTCAGTGAGAAATGGCTTCTTAGCCACAGCCTCACCTCTTGAATCAGCCACAGCCTTACTCCTTGAATCTGAATTTAGGGGAGAAATGATATTACTCGGCGTTACAAGTGAGAGCAAGCGAGGTCAACAGCGCGTTGTGTCCTATTTTGAACTCTCTGCGCAGAGAAAAACGCAAATTAGGACACCACTCAACAGTGCGTACTCTAAAACCGCAACGAAAACGATGCTGCTTCAACAGGACTTACGGGTCGGGTGTTTCCTCAAATATAATGGACGCTCAGGGAACCGTTCTTGATTTTCGTTCGTTAACTTTTTACGTTAAGGAATCCCACCTGACGACGAGGTTCAAAATGTATTGCCCACAATGCGGTCAGCAGCAACCGGACGCGGTTCACTACTGTTCACGATGCGGTCTTTCT
>DASYRR010000022.1:0-5288 GCA_036004125.1 Pyrinomonadaceae bacterium
CCACAACGCACTGATCCGTTTACCGCTTGCAGTCTGCAATAGACTCATTACACCCATGTAACCAAAACCAAAACAGAATAGAGTCAGG
Organism: Pyrinomonadaceae bacterium; assembly: GCA_036004125.1. GTDB lineage: Bacteria > Acidobacteriota > Blastocatellia > Pyrinomonadales > Pyrinomonadaceae > PSRF01. The sequence continues at coordinate 89 of DASYRR010000022.1, forward strand.
AAGGGGATTGTCCCCCACATGTGTAGCCGAAGCGAATAATAGATCGCCAACAGGAAGTAGATAGCGAAGCTTAGTTCAAGGATTGGGAGTAAACCGCGTTTGCGCTTGTATTTCTTTCGCTTCCAGGTTGCGTCCGTCATTTCTTCAACTCTGTACTTTGGTGTGCGAATGAAATCTGTTTTCACACCGAGCAAGGCTTCGAATACGGCTCTGGCGTTAGAAAAGGCCAGCCCAATACCAAGCGCCATCACTAAGGGCAGATGTAGCAAACGTGGCGTTCGGCGATCGTCGAGATACCAGACAGCCGTTCCATAAAAGAGCACCACTGAAATTGACGAAAAGAACAACAGCGGCAAATCAAGGATCATCAAGTGATAAAACGGTTGGTTGTAACGCACCAGCAACAGTGGAAACTGCAGCAGACTTGCGACGATCATCAGTGGATAACTGATGTTACCGGTCAAACGGAAAAACATTTCGAGCTTCACGCGAAACGGAAGCGGCGCCAGGCAAATGCGCGGATAGAGTTTTAGTCCTACCTGCATTACACCTTTGGCCCAACGTCTTTGCTGCGCTTTGAAAGCATTGATCTCAACCGGGATTTCAGCAGGCGCTTCCTCGTCAAGTAGATAGACAAACCGCCAACCCATTAGTTGCGCGCGGAAACTAAGATCCGTGTCTTCAGTTAACGTATCGTGCTGCCAACCTCCGCTCAGCTCGATCGCCTGACGTCGCCAAATTCCGGCTGTTCCATTGAAGTTGAAGAATCCGCCCGTACGGTTGCGAGTTGTTTGCTCTACAACGAAGTGGCCGTCGAGCATAATCGTTTGCAAGCGGGTCAGAAGGTTGTAGCTACCGTTGATATGAGACCAGCGCATTTGAGCGCAACCAACGAGCGGGTCGGTAAAGAAGTCGACAAGCTTGCGAAGACAATCACTCTTGGGAACAAAATCAGCATCAAAGATCGCCAGCAGCTCTCCTTTTGCGGATTTGTTTCCATTCTCGAGAGCTCCGGCTTTAAAGCCAGTTCGATCCGATCGGTGAATGTAATGAATATCAAAACCTTGTTGCGCATACTTTTCGACGACCGCCGCCGCCACCTTCGCCGTTTCGTCGGTTGAATCATCCAGTACCTGAATCTCAAGTTTCTCGCGCGGATAATCGATCTCGGTAACAGCCTTCAAGAGACGGTCGACAACGTACAGCTCATTGAACAGCGGTAACTGAACCGTTATACGCGGGAGATCAGCTTCGGAGAATCTGCCAGCGGGCTCTGGCACAAACTTTCGGTAACGCCAGAAGTCCACCACTTGCTTGATCCTGTATGCGCCGTATACAGCCAACAGGAACAGGATTGCGAAGTACGTAATCAGAATGATCCAATCAAAAGCGTCAAGCCGGTAAAGAGGGCTGATATTGCCCCACGTCTTATTTACTAAGTCCTGGAAGTATCTGGCGAAGATTACGTCTGGACCAGGACCTAAAGGGGTTGGCCAGGGAGTCGGCAAGGGGCCAGGTTGACTCTGAAATATCATGATTTGACTACTCTTAACCGAAAGGTGCTTTGACACCCAAAACGCCGTCAGCAACTGCCCGACGGCGCCTTTAAATATTGCTCTGATTGGTCAATCAAGACCGCTCTTTTGCGAGGGAGATTCTAACCCAGGGAGCCACTATTAACGAAACCGGCCGGGCGCCTCCTGGGAGTGAGGTAACCTGTTACCGCTTTGGTACAGCAAAACTTTATCTCAGGACGCCCTTCTTAGCGTTTGGTTGCGTTGATGCATTGGCGTCCAGTAACAAAGCGGTAACAGGTTCCCGCACTCCAAAGAGGCGCCTAGATCCTTCTCTCCGGTGCACTGTAGTCACTTGGTGCTGCCGCGATCGTTTCCGGAGACACCATCGTAAAAGTTGGCTCAACACGTTTCTCGAGACTGCGAATACCACGCGTGCTCAGTTCTACGATTCCCGGCATCACATAAAACACCGTCACGCCGCCCAGCAACATCCCAGTTAACAAACGCGAAGAATGGGTGTTCTCCCAGATGCCAAACAGCGTCAGACTGAAATCCAGCGAAAGTGGCGCCGCCGAGAGGAACAACCACTTTGTCGGCGGAAGCGTGGTCGAGCGCAGGGGGCGGACCAGGGGGTAAAGCAACAGAACAAGACCAAATCCGGAGTACAAGCCAAGGCAACGAGCGCAGACTGCAAGTTTGCGCCCAGCAATGAAAAACGAACGTTCTGGTAATTGATGGCAGACCGTGCTGAAAGCTCGGTAAATCGTTAAGGCGAGACGAGGGTCGTTGTTTGCCGCAGCCAGCGGAGCTCCCACAATCAGGATCAAAATCGACAAAACTAAAGCCACACAGACTAGCCAGAATAGAACTGGGCGCCGAGTCTTAATGGTTTGAGGTATGTACTCGGCGGGCGATAGAGGCATATGTTCCTCAGAACCTGATTACCGTATCCGGCCCACCTTCGATGTGTAGCGTGTCGACAAATCGAATGTGACGCGACTCTGTGGTCATCACCACTGAATGCGTCCGTTTGCCTGCTCCGAAGAACCTGACACCTTTCAGCAACGCCCCGTCAGTTACGCCCGTGGCGGCAAAGATGATCTTCTTTCCAGGTGCGAGGTCGTCCGTATCATAGACTTTGTTTGGATCTCTAATTCCCATCTCTTCTAGTCTGCCCAGCACCTCCTCGCGTGAAGGTATCTTATTTTTGTCAACGCCCAACTTGTCGGCGTCAAAAACCAGTCGGGCCTGAATCTCGCCATTCAAACACTTCATGGCCGCGGCTGTAATCACACCCTCGGGCGCACCGCCAATTCCTATCAGCGCGTGAATATTTGTACCCGCAACGGCGGCTGAAATGCCTGCTGATAAATCGCCGTCTGAAATTAATCGAATTCGTGCGCCAGTCTCCCGCACGTCAGCGATAAGTTTTCTGTGTCGTGAACGGTCCAACACGATAACGGTCAAGTCTTCGATGTCGCGACCCAACCTGCGCGCGATGTTTTTGAGGTTGTCTCTCACCGGTGCATCGATGTCAACTACCCCACGTGAGGAGGGCCCCACAACAATCTTATCCATATAGATATCGGGAGCGTTTAGTAATCCGCCTCGTTCAGCCGCGGCCAAAACGGCGATTGCGTTGTTAGCACCCAACGCGCAAAGATTCGTGCCTTCGAGTGGATCGACGGCAATGTCGACTTCAGGACATGATTCCGCAACCTCTTCGCCTACACCAAACCCTCCGCCCACTTCTTCACCGATATAAAGCATTGGGGCTTCGTCGCGTTCGCCTTCACCGATAACCACCCGCCCGCGCATGGGCACGGTGTCCATGACTTCGCGCATAGCTTCGACCGCAACATGATCGGAAAACTTCCGATCGCCCTGACCCATCGTCCGGGCGGCGGCGATTGCAGCCGCTTCACACACGCGCAAAAAATCGAGAGATAGCTCGCGCTCCGTCCTCAACTCGTGACCCATAAGTTCAGCTCTCCTGATTCGGGAAATTCAGCTGCTAGCGGGATTCTCGCCTTGCTCGCTGTCGAAGAAATGCTCTCGTCATACTAGCAGAGCGAACTACAAATTTGTAGTTCGTACTTTGTGCTTTGCTCTTTGTTCTTTGTCACCCTGGTAGGAACCTCAAAGCGACTTTTGCCACCAAAGCGAACAAAGTACAAAACACCTCTCAGATCTCAAATCTCAGATTTCAGATTTCAGATTATTTCAGATTTCAGATTTCAAAAGTACTTTGCCGGAAGCCACTCCCAACTCCGCATTCTGAAATCTGAGATCTGAAATCTGAGATCTGAAGGGTGTGCTTGACTTGACTGCCCTAGTCAGCGTAAGAACCTTCTTCACTAATCCCCTAACCATTTTCATAATCAATGTACCTGGAGGTTTAAATGGCTACACCCATCCCAACAAGGGAAATCGATGAAGACAAAATGCATCAATTCCTCGGCAAGGTAATCGGAGACTTTGGGGCCTCACTAAGTTCTTCTCTCGCTTATATCGGCCAGAAGCTGGGTCTCTACGATGCAATCGCCAAAGCTGGCTCCGTCACTCCGCCAGAACTCGCGCAATTGACAAATACGAATGAACGCTACATCAGAGAGTGGCTAATCAATCAGGCAGCCGGTGGATACGTCGACTACGACGCATCTACGGGTCGTTACAGTATGGGTGCTGAACAAGTAGTAGCATTGACTGACCAGAACAGTCCGTTCTACGTCGGCGGCGGTTTCTACGTCATCAAAGGAATGACCCAGGCAGTCGAACGAATCGAAACTCACTTTCGTGAGGGTGGTGGGATGTTGTGGGGAGAGCATCACCCGGACACTTTTATCGGCACTGCACGTTTCTTCCGACCTGGATATGCAACTTATTTGACTTCGTCGTGGATTCCATCTCTCACCGGTAGTGAAGAGAAGTTAAAGGCCGGCGCAAAGGTGGCCGACGTGGGCTGTGGTTTTGGGACATCGACGATCATCATGGCCCAGGCGTATCCGAACTCGGAGTTTTGGGGGTTCGATAATCACGAGGAATCGATTAGAAATGCAAAAGAAGCAGCGGCCGAAGCTGGTGTTGGCGATCGTGTTCATTTCGAAGTGACTGGTGCCCAAACGATTCCGGACAATCAATACGACCTGATTGCTTTTTTTGATTGCCTGCACGACATGGGTGATCCGGTGGGTGCTTGTAAACGAGCGACTGAAGTGCTGGCTCCAGATGGCAGCGTGTTGATTGTTGAGCCAATGGCGGGAAACTCCGTCGAGGAAAATTTCAATCCAATCGGTCGCACATTCTCGGGCGCTTCAACCCTCTGCTGTACTTCAAACTCGTTGGCGTCGAATGGACCTGCGCTTGGTGCAGTAGCACCCGAAGCAGCGATTCGCGACACGGTATTGGCGGGAGGATTCACGCAGTTTCGAAGAGCTACTGAAACGCCTTTCAATCGTATCTTCGAAGCTCGAAAGTAGATGCTGTCTTAAAATGATTTTTGTTAGGGAATGGGGCGAACTTGAGTTCGCCCCTTTATGCAGACACCACCGGCTTCAGCCGCGTGGTCCGTCACCTTCAACCTAAAACGAAACGGCTTGCAGCACAACGGACACCACCGGCTTCAGCCGCGTGGTCCTTCACCTTCAACCTAAGGTGATTCAGTGATTTGCCGTCAGGAAACT
>DASYRR010000023.1:0-4240 GCA_036004125.1 Pyrinomonadaceae bacterium
TACCGCCGCGGAGGGAAACGCTCTGGCTGGCGGCAGTGAGACCAACTTTATCAACCAGCACTTTATATGAACCCGGCTTGAGGTCACGAAGTTCAAAACTGCCGTCTGTACGAGTGTGAACAGAAACGGCGCCTCCCGAGCCGATGGTTGACAATGCGGAGATCCTCGCTCCGGGGACGGGACGGTTTTGGTTATCGATGACCGTGCCACGCAAGACACTGCCGGCGCCGGGAGTAATCAGCCTGTCACCCAGCTTCGGAATTCTACTGGCGACACTAAGCTGTATTCTCGATTCAACAGTCTCGTTGAGTTTGACCCTGACCTGTTCAGATCGCGATTCCGAATCACTCGCTCGAGCAGTCAATTGTTGAAGGCCTGCCGGAACCTTAGTGAAAGAGAACCCGCCCTTGGAATCAGTTCGCGCCATCGCGAGACCACGAACCTCGACCAGGGCGCGCGGCACTGGCTGCCCTTTCGCGTCTTGAATCACACCTTTTATCGACCCGGTATTACGACCTTCTCGATTGACCACGACGCTGGAGGGAAGGACTCTTGTGCCTTGAACTGCGGCGGTGCGACCTGACCTGCTCAATTGAATATCGGCAACTGTGGGCCGCCCGCGCACTAAGTGAATCGCTACTTCGGCAACTCTTGCACCGCCTTTTTTGACGATTAGCTTTGTACTTCTCGCCGGTACGCGTAAGGCGAAAAAGCCACTGTTATCCGTGCGCGTGCTCGCTCCTGAGTCGGGCTCGATTACTTCCGCGCCCGCGACAGGTCGGCGTCGTCCCGCTACGGTAGTTGCAACCCCAGCGTTGCTGGAGGATAGCAAGTAATTCACCTGCGAATCCGCAATATTAGGACCGCTCGCATTCTCACCAACTTCCACGGCGAGGTCCTGATCTTCAACGGTCGAGCTGGCTTGTTCCGTGAAGTCGTCCTCAAACACATTTCCGTTGACCTCCTCGAACGATTCCTCAGAGGGCGTGTCCCACGCACCCGGGTCGCCGCTAGGCTGACGTGGAGCGTCAAAGTCTTGCGTGATACCGCGAAAACGTGCGCGCAGGTCAAAAATCTTTTCCAGCACACTGAAGCCGAACTCAACATATTTGACGACACGATCAAACTTGCTTTCCCCGGAACTCGAAACACCCTCAGATGGACCAAGGTCTTCGGGTTGATCCTGAGGCAGTGATTGATCGACCGCATCTTGCAACTCTTGCTCTTTCGCGTCGATCTCTTGATCGGTTTGATCCGTTTCCGTGACCTTTCCTTGTTCCAGGAGGTTCGCTTTAGCTTCGAGCGCCGATGTGAGTCCTCTAAGCGCCTCGATGAGCGCGTTGATCTTCTCTACATCTTTGGTAGCGTTTAGCCCGTTGAGACACTCTTGCGCTTGGGCTATTAATTGCTGCAACTCCTCATCAGCTTGCGCCTCTTGAGCTTCACCACTTGTGCCTGGATCATCCTCGCCGCCTTCTATCGGAGTATCGGGAGAATCTTGAGGCGGCTTGTACGGCGAGGGGTCGTCCGGCAAAGGTCTCTTGTCTGGCGGCGAATCGCCTGAGCCGATCTCCTGGTTAATTAATGCAGCTAACTGGTCGATCGCTTTGGAAAGAGCCTGGCCGACCGAAGTGTAATGAAACTCCTTGCTTCCGAAGTCTGCCGATCCCAGCTGAATCGCAGTATTGGAATCAGTGCCTTTCTGCACGCCCACCCCCTCCGCTTCCACGCGCTTTATTGTGGCGGCTTCAACGGAAAAAATGTCCGCATAAACCCTAGCCCTTGACGTCGTTATTTTTCCGGCGGCTATGTCAGAACTCACTGCTACCAAACCCGGATGAACAACAAACTGAACTCCAAGTTTCTTACCAAATTCGGAAAGTCTTTCGTGGCTCCACTCCATCCCTGCCTTCGTGCGGACGCTTTTTGGTGAGAATGTTCGGCCCGGAACACCGTAAAATCTCTTCGTCAGATGTTCGCCAAGGCTTTGACAAAACTCAGCGCTCGCGCCAGTTCCGCTTTCATCCTGAAAGCTCAGTATCGCTACAGAGATTTGCATAGATTGAATGGAACCTGGCTTAAGTTGACCTGGAATGGGTTTAGCCAAACAGATACTGCCGAGGTTGAGAATCTGTCCGAGCAACAGCGACAAAGACAGAGCGGCACCACGACGCGCGTTGAGACAATGAATCCAGTTCATGATGTTCTCCTTTAGACCCTTAGCCAAGATTCCAATCAATTCTTATTCGTCTGCCGAATGGTTTGGGCCAATCCTAACGATGAGTAGGCCCAGTTACTTCCAAGTTGATTGCGTTGCTGCCCATCACGAACAAAGGTCTCATTCGGCCACGACTCAAAGCAGTGATAGGGTCCGCTAACAGTTCGCTGAGTGGCCTGTGCCGGTCGAAGCGATACAAGGCTGCAACCTTATATGTTCCCGACTCCAGGTTATAAGGGACCCGCACGATAGTCAGAGCGCGCGCTCTTGCAAAGACGGTCATCAATTTCACAACGGAGTATGAATAGCGCCCTGAGACCGGTTGTTCGGCGCGCAGAATCGCAATCACCATGTTCTGATCCTCCGAGGTTATGCCGCTTATGCTTATCAGGGCCGCGGGATATATGACCGTGCGGCCGTCGGGGATCAACTGAATGAGTTTCATCGGATACGGGCAGGTTGCCGGCGGCGGCGGCGATGAACCTGCTATCCCCGGTAAAGAGACTGCCAGATCCGCTGCGGCCTCTGCGGCAGAGTATCGAGAACACGGGTTACTTATAACTTGATTGGGATCAGCTACTGCAGCCGGTGGGGCCGGCTGCCGCACCGTCAAAATCATAGGGTTGCTCTGACATTTGAGTTGTCGGGATCTTGCGTCGTGGTTAACGATGTAGATGGTGTATTCGCCCGGCCTCATATTCCTTGGTACGTGCGCTTTGATCTCGTTATCCAAGATGACTGAAAGCGACAGATAGCGAACGTACACCACCCTACCGGTACGCCACCGCATCTGCACCTGAGTGTGGGACCAGTAGGAGCGGCCGACGCATTGAAGGTCTACACCCCGCAAAATGAACTCGCCTCCCTGGTCGACAACAGATGGCTCTATGCTGTCTATGCGGATGCGATCAACCGCGCGTGCCTCTGACCCAAGGCAAAACATCACCGATAACACCAAGACTATGAAGAAGAATCTGAGAACTCGCATTTTCTTACCTCCCTCGTTGTCGTTGCCCATTTGCGACAAGGCCTCTTTTGATGGACACCCATGCCGATGCGACTTCCCGCAATGGGCCACGTCACGTTTAGTTGACTCCTCTGATATGGATGGGGTAGCACGCGGTGTTGTTATGCTCGTTCGACTCCGCGACTTTATTTCCCGGGTCAATTCGCGCACAGAGGAAATACCATCCTGTGGGCGTGTCGGCCGGGATTGTGGCCCCGACCGGGTAGGCGCGGATGCCACCTGGGGCGAGGTCAGCCGTCCTGCTAATGCGACCACCGCGGAGCAGCATGTCCTCGACGAAGTTTGCTGAAGCATGGGCAAATCCGTCTGGCAACAGCGCATTCGTAGAGAGGACCACGTCAATCATGTAGCCGTCGTCCCGGTCGATTGGACCATCGGTGCCCGGCGCAGTTGCAAGGCCTCTGTTCCTGGCCCTGATACTGATGTTCCGGCCAATCTCATCGCCTGCATTGGCCGTCCTTGGTGATCTGATCACCACCACGAGGTCGGGCCTCAAAGGCGGTCGCGGTCGCACTCGGCGAATCGCATTTGGGCGATCCTTATTGGGATCGGCTTCAGGTATCTGAGCGACAGGTGTCGAAGCCACGGCACTCAGGAAACTTGCCGCCAACGCTACTATGTTGAGAATCTTGATCGTTGATTGCATCGTCTTACTCCTAAGAATGTTCTTTCTCATAGTTTCTTCCTTTCAAATTAAGGGTCTAGCGGGGTCGATGAAGGTCGTCTCTGACCGTCACCTCGAGTGAATTGCTGCTCGTCCTGTAAGTGTCGTCGCAGTAGATGAGCACAACGTATGTGCCTCCAACGAGATCAACGGGAGACTTCGCGAGGATTTGCGTGTCGGTCCATTTAGTGACTTGAAGAAGATTGAGCACGTTGTTCCGATTGATTGCCGGTAACTTCGTGCCCTGGCGGTTACCAAAGCCGCGTCCGTTGATTGCAATTACACCGCCTGGGAAAGTGACGTTGGGTACGATTTTCTCGATCAGCATTCC
>DASYRR010000024.1:0-23930 GCA_036004125.1 Pyrinomonadaceae bacterium
TTTCTTTACAAGATTCTGAGGTTCGCGGAGTCTCTTCACTCCGGAGGAGTTGGCATGTTTATAGTACTGCGTACTCCGAAGTCTTTTCGCTCCGTTAGCGACATGTAAGCGATCTGCCGCCACTCCACTTGCACTCCTAAAAGAGCTATAAACATTTCACTCCTCCGGAGTCAGGAACAAATCCGATTATCGCCTGGGGCCCTTTCGCTGTTTTGGTCGCGGCCATGCCGCGCTATGTTCTCTGCGTCTCGGCTGTAAAAGGGATTTGCGCCTGTCTCACCGCAGAGACACAGCGCGGTCGGAGTCACAACCAAACCTGGATACAGTCAGTACCATCACGCGGTAGCGTCGGGTTCGTAACCGCCCACACCGTTAGAGGTGACAACGGACCCGACGCTACCGCGTGACGGTACTGACTGTATCCAAGCACGTACTCAGAATCTAAACGATGTGTAGAAAATCTGTACGAAAAAACAAGAACTTACGAACTTGCTACGCTGAGAACGCGCAGAGAAAAACTCCAAAGTTAGAACTCTACTACAAAACGACTGAGAGCTTGGTTTGTGAATAAGCTGTCGATATAGTTGCGTTAAATCTAGAAGCTTCGAGTCACGGGGCTGAAGCCCGGTGAGAATGAGAGAACGATGAAACCTGATCCAACACTAAACCAATCTGCCAAATACTCAACGCTCCAAAATCTGGCAATGCGATTCTGGCAGTGGCGCGCGGAACACTTGCCGATCTCCTACGACGACATTCCACGCATGGAACGTCCGTCGGGGTGGGTGCCGGACTGGTCTGCGACAGCGATCAACGCACGACGCCATGCCCTTGCCAATTTCGTTAGTGAATTGGAAAACCTCGATCCATCCGGATGGTCGACTAGCCAACAAGTCGACTATCGCTTAATCGGTTCGGCATTAGCGCGTGTCCGGTGGGAACTGGATATCACTCGTAGTCATGAAGTGAATCCCGACTTCTACGTACATCAAACCCTGGGCGCGATCTTCCTCCTATTACTGAGACCATCAACGTTTGACCCACCACGCTGCAAGGAAATAATCACTCGGCTGCGCGGCATCCCATTCACAGTTGAAAATGCAAAACAGAACCTCCAGGACAAAGCGATAAGACCCTTTGCAGTTGCCGCGATTGATAAACTGAGAAACGTTAGCGACTGTCTCGATAGAGTAGCTGTAGAACTCCAACCACTTTTTGACGCGGACAGTTCAACTCAACTCGCGCAAAGTACTGAAGATGCGATCAAAGCGCTGGAGTCTTTCCGGCAGTGGCTTGAAGATCGTTTGCCACAGATGAATGAAGAAACCGCAGTCGGCCGAGACGCCTATTGCTTTTTTCTTCGCAGCGTCGCCCTAATGCCATTCACTCCCGAACAACTCTTGAATTCGAGTAAACAAGAGTGGGAACGTTCAATTGCTTTCGAGTCGTTCGAGCGCACCAGGAATGACGGCGTGCCGGAGTTAGCTGTTTTCGCAAACCAGGCTGTGCAAATCGAGCGGGAGGCGCAACTCGAAAACGACATAAGAAGGTTTCTTGAAGCCAGGAATATTCTTAGTGTCCCTGACTGGGTAAAGCATTACCACAACCTTCCTCTTCCCTCTTACCTTGCACCGCTTTCATTCATGGGTGTCACGGATGATCTAACCTCTGCCACCAGACTCGATGAAGATGGAATTAGTTACATCAAGGTTCCCTCACCCAACCTTGATTACTTTTCACTTTCGATCGCCAGGGATCCCCGACCACTGATCGTGCACGAAGGCGTGCCGGGCCATTATCTGCAGTTGGCACTCTCCTGGGCGCACGAGAATCCAATTCGTCGTCAATACTACGACTCGGGAGCAAACGAAGGCATTGGCTTCTATGCCGAAGAGTTGATGATGCAGTTTGGACTGTTTGACGATAGCCCACACACGCGCGAAGTCATGTATTCGTTTATGAAACTACGGGCGGTAAGAGTCGAAGTAGACGTCAAACTCGCACTTGGTCTGTTCACCATCGACCAAGCAACGAACTACTTGCAAAAAGTTGCTGACCTCGACGAAGCAACAGCACGGCAGGAAGCGACGTTCTTCGCTTCGTCTCCGGGTCAGGCGATTACCTATCAGATTGGAAAGCTACAGATTGTGAAGTTTCTGGCGGACGCAAAGCGGATACAGAGAGATAACTTTAACCTCAGAGCGTTTCATGATTACGTCTGGAAGAATGGCAACGTGCCGATCGCTTTGCAGCGCTGGGAGTTGCTGGGATTGACGGATGAGATCACTATGCTCAGCAAAGCTCAAGCGGTGTGAACTCGTTGGGTGACCGGATTTCTCTGCGCCACCTCTGCGTTCTCTGCGTCTCTGCGGTAAAGTCTTGTTGCGATCGATCAACCGCGGAGACGCAGAGAACGCAGAGGTAGCGCAGAGAAATCCGACTCAGGACCGAAATCTCACAAGACTGTTCAATTCAAACTCACATCCAGCTTCAACAACGTTTGCAACAACACGTTCGCGCCATTCGTGATGTCTTCTGGTTTGGAGAACTCGCGCGGGCTGTGGCTAATACCGTCGCGGCTTGGCACGAAGATCATTCCTACGGGACATAGATCTGCAATCTCCTGCGCATCGTGGCCTGCGCCACTGGGCATCAGCTTGGTGGTAAGGCCCAATTGTTTGGCGGCCTCGTCAATCATTCCGCGAAACCGCACATCGGTTGGGGCTGGCTGAGACGAGGTGACCTGCTTGAATTCAAACTTTGTACCGGTCGTCGTTTCAATTTGTCGCACCTCAGCTTGAATTCTTTCGAACATCATTTGCACCTTGGCAGCGTCCAGGTCACGCAGCCCAAGGCTGGTGAGCACTCTGCCAGGGACAACATTGAATGCTCCCGGGAATGCCTGGATTTTGCCTACCGTTCCGACTTGCCGGCCAGGAATGGAAGTGACAACACGATTAACAGCGTCGATATATCTCGCGGCAGCCAACAGTGCATCGCGTCGTTGGTTCATCGGCGTCGTGCCGGCGTGATTGGCAAATCCTTCGACCGTCACATCCCACCAGTAAACGCCAACGATACCTTCTACGACACCGATGTCGATCTTCTCGGTGTATAAGACGCCACCTTGTTCGATATGCAACTCGAGGTAGCCAGCGATGTCTCCTTTCTTTCGCACAACACTCGCGAGCCGATTGGGATCACCACCGATGAATTTGATGCCTTCGCGAATGGTCTTCTTGCTATTGGTTACGATGTTTAGGTCCTTTTCGGTTAGACCTCTCGTAATTGCAGCGCTACCAATCGTGCCACCTTCTTCATTCTGAAAGATCATTACTTCCAGCGAGTGTCTAAGTCGCACGTTGTTTTCAGCCAATGTCTGGGCCACCTCGATCGCGCCCATCGAGCCGACTTGTCCGTCGTAACTACCTCCCTGCGGAACGGAGTCAATGTGTGAACCGATCATCAAAGGCCTCAACGAAGTGTCGCCTCCGGTCCGACGCCCGACGATATTTCCGGCGGCGTCGACGCTAACCTCTAACTTACCCTCACGCATCAACTTCATCGCGTACTCACGGGCTTGCAGATCGATGTCGGAATAAGCGACCCGATTGGTGCCGCCTTCTGGAGTTTTACCAAACTGTGCGAGGTCCGTCAGGCGTGAGTTGAGGCGACCACCGTTGACGCGAAGTTGTGAGGCCGATTGTGGTGTCCGCATTGCGAGAGCTGGAACCGCAGCCAGCAGATTCAAATTGAAGGCTCGACGATTCATTAGACGAAAGAACACCAACACTAGGTCACAAAGACACAACAAGGAAAGGGGAAAGCTCAAAGAACATTCTTTTTCTGATTTAGCGTCTTTGTGACTTGGTGGCTGAATCTCCCTAAATTAGGTAACCACAGGAATCGATTTAGCACACTACTGCGGCAGTCCGATTCGGCGCACACCATCAATAAATTCCATCACGATGAAGTTAATTCCTTCGAGCTCTTCAATCTCGTGTATCTGAGCGATGTGCGGATGATTGAGCGCAGCGGCTGCTTTAGCCTCGCGCACAAAGCGCTCCATACGACTGTGATGTGCGGCAACGTCGGCGGGCAAAACCTTTAGTGCAACCTTGCGATCGAGTTTTGTGTCATGCGCCAGATACACCTCGCCCATCCCGCCCTCGCCGATTTTGGCTACGATGCGGTAATGCGACACAGTGGTGTTAGCTGACAGGTCTCGATTCATCTATCTCTCAATATACAAATGCTGACAAGAAAGGACGCAATTAGCGAGCAGTGATCTAAGTGGAGGTTCTCTGCGCCTCCTCTGCGTTCTCTGCGTCTCTGCGGTATGGAGATTGGCGAGTATTTCACCGCAGAGACGCAGAGAACGCAGAGGAAGCGCAGAGAGTGAAACTTGGCGACAACCGATTAGCGAGTCCACCTTCCGTTTGGCATTCGCACTGGTCCCGGGTGGAAAAACTTCTCGGGTGTCATCACTCCATCTTTTTTGAAGACCATTCCATTCTTCATCACGAACTCGACCTTTCGTAATGCGTCAATGTCCTGGAGCGGATCGCCAGCAACGGCGATTAGATCGGCGAAGAATCCGGGTTCGATTGGGCCACGCTCTTTGATTACGTCGGCCGCTCTATAGCCATTGATGGTAATCGCATAGAGAATGTCGCGCGCCGGGATGTTAGCGGCTTTCCACGTATCGAGAAAGGCAATCGTCATTTCTCCACGGGTTAACCACTCGTCGGTCTTTTCGTCCTTCATGCGTTCATTCCAGTAATCGAAGTCTGTCGAAAATGTCAGCGGCACTTTCTTTTCAAAGGCATCGCGCAACGTAGCGACGGTTTGTTTGAACGCCGCTTCGGTACCTCGGTATTTCGTGAATGGCGTATCCGTGCCCGCTCGGAAGATTCCCTTCTCTGCCATTTGCCGGTGGTGTTCTGGCGTTAGCGCGTTGCCGTGCGCGATGATGTAGATGCCTGCGTCGATTGCGCGCTGCGCTCCATCGGGTGTTTGCACGTGCCCCTCTACTTTGCATCCGCCCTTTGCTGCCTCGCTTATTGCCAACTTGATGTCAGCTACCGAATACCCCCATGGTTTGCAGTCGATGCACAGTTTGATTGTTCGGGCGCCAAGCAACATGTTCTGACGGATTGCCTTAACGATCTCATCTGGAGTGTCGGCATCGATGTACTCGGGAAACACGATATTGTGTTGCTTGTACATCTCCGGTGTGGGCCAGAGTTGTCCGCCGGCGCTACCAATTATCGGACCGGAAGGTATCACAGTCGGTCCTGGTAGCCAGCCTTGTTCGATTGCCTGCCGCAGTGCTGTGTCTGCGTACATTGCGTTGTTTCCCACGTCGCGAATTATTGTGAATCCAGAACTAAGCAGCTGGATTCCGTTAGACGCGGCTTGAATCGCGCGCAGCGGCGACGATTCCATAACGTAGGTGAGGTAGTAGTAGTTGTTCTCCGGTTGCTCCTTATATGTCAGCGCCATGTGGGTGTGTGCATCGACCAGACCAGGCAGTACAGTGAGTTTTGATAGATCGATGACCGTGGCACCAGCGGGTATCGCGAGGTTGGCGCCGACCGCCTTGATCTTCTCTCCCTCAATAATAATGACCTGATTGCTAGCCGCAGTTCCTGTTTCAGGATCGATGAGTCGGCCAGCCTTGATGACTGTAACAGCAGTGGATGTCGTTTGTGCTTGGTGGGATACGACCGGTATCAACGCCAACGTCACAAACAACCAGAACATAACGATGCGCTTACACATGTTTGCCTCCTTGGTATCTACCGATCATTGAGCGCGAACAAATCGCTCCATTTCCTGCTTCATTTCGTCGAGTGCTTTCTTTGCGGCCGGATCATTGATGAGATTCTTCATCTCATACGGATCCATCTTCAGATCGTACAACTCATCCATCCCCTCCAACTCCAGATAGTGAATGTACTTCCAGCGCTGGTTGCGCACAGCCTTGTAGCCCATCTGCCGGATGCGCGGGAAAACCTTGTCTGAGTAATATTCAATCAAAAACGAGTTTCGCCACACCGGCCGTTCACCTTTCAATAGCGGCACAAGCGAACGTCCCTCAACGGTCGCAGGTACAGAAACGCGGGCGAGTGAGAGTAGAGTAGGTGCTAGATCGATATTCAACGCAAATTCATCTCGTTTAGTCCCAGGCTTGATGACCTTTGGATAACGCAGCAGTAACGGCAGGCGAATAGACTCCTCATACGCAAGTCTGCGCTCGACACTCAACCCATGTTCGCCGTAGAAGTAACCGTTATCACTCGTGAACACGATAATCGTATTGTCGAGTTGTCCGGTGTTCTTCAAAGCCTTGAGTATTTCACCGACTCCTTCATCAATCGCCAATATCGAACGCTGTCGTCCAAGAATTGCTTCGTCAGGCGTCACCGTTGCTGGACCCAACGGTTGGAGGTCGCCGATCTGGCGTCGCAAAGCAGATTTACCTTCGGGCGCCCGGCCGTAGTTTGGCCTACGTGTAATAGGCGTGCCTGCGTAAACAGTCTCGTGACGCTTGGCCGGAATGAAGAGTTCGGATTTGGTGAGGTCGACGCTTCCATCATCGTTCTGCTTCACTTCGGGATGGATTGCTTTGTGCGCGAGGTAAACCAGAAACGGCTTGTCATGTCGACGCTTGATGAATTCCACTGCATAGCTGTTAAGAATGTCAGTAATGTAGCCAGCCGGCTTGATTGATCTGTCATCCTCGTTGATGTCCGGATCGAGGTAGAAGCCCTGGCCCTTGAAACTCACCCAGCGATCAAACCCGGGTCGTGGCTTGTCGTCGTTTCCCATGTGCCACTTGCCGACAAATGCAGTTTGATAACCTGATTGATGCAGTAGTAATGGAAACGTTACCAATTGATGACTTGCAGCAGATCGATCAACGTTGTCGGTGATTCCGTGGGTGTGCGCATATTGGCCGGTTAGAAAACTGGCCCGTGAAGGTGAACAAAGTGGCGTTGTCATAAACGCATTCCGAAACATCGCGCCTTCACGAGCGATTCGATCGATGTTGGGCGTTTTGATAAAGGGATGTCCCGCATAGCCCAGTTCGTCCCACCGTAGATCGTCTACGAGAATGAATACGATGTTGGGTCGCGAGTTTGATGCAACTGAAGGACGCTGGCTTACTCCGAATACGGACAACACCAGCAGTAGTGAAATCAGTAATGTTCGAAGCAACATGAAAAGTTATCTAGCAAAACTTGAGTTAGGCAATCGCGACCGGATCTCTCAAATTGACTCCGGAAACCCTACCTTCTTCAACAACTCCTGGAAACGCGGATCGTCACGCAGAGGATCGAGGCGCGGATCAACTCTCAAGAAGGTCAGCTCAGTATTCTGCTCGCTGTAAGCCCTCTCCAGCCACTTATAAGCCTGCTCACGATCTTTCAGCCCTACGTAAACTACCGCAATCCCGTAGGGTGAAACGTAACGCTGTTGGGACATGCTATTCAGCTCGTCTAACACTTTCTGAGCCTCAACTTTGTTTCCCGACTCCGCGTAAGCATGTCCGAGCGACACCAAGGGCTGCGGCGCACGAGTGCATAATTAGCATCAAGCGCAATCGCCTGATTGAAATAGTCAATTGCTTTCAACAAACTCTGCGACGTTCGCTGATTCAACTGGGAACAGCAGGTGTGGACGAGAATCCTGGCGGCGTTTCATCCCCGACAGGTTCAAGACCTGCCTTACGCAGTCCGTCCATCAGGTGATCGACGAGTTCCGGAAGATACCACTTCGCAAACTCACCACGCCCAGTCTGCGGAAAATCGGGCATCATTGTCAGCACCTCCCGAAGATGCCTGGCTGCCGCCTCACTTTCTCCAAGCTGGCCGTGTACTGCGGCGATTAGGGCGTGCATCAAATAATTCTTCTGCGGATTTCCCTTCATTAAGAAAGAACGAGCGCCAAGGTAGTCGCCTTTGCGATAGGCATCGAGAAAAGGAACTGCCCAGTACCATGAAGGATGATTAGGATTCAGCCGTCGCGCCCGCTCCGCCAATTCGCAGCCGCGCTCCCAGTTGCCGGAAAAGGCAATCAAGTGGCCCAGGTACTCAACCGTAGATCCGTCCATAGGGTTAAGTGCGATCGCGCGTTCGGCCGCATCTCGGAAAGAATCGAATTCCTTACTAAAGAACAGTGCCTGCGCCAGCGCAAGCCACGCGAAATGATTCGCATGCGCAATTCCAACTGCGTTCCGCGCGGCCTCGAGTGAGCGCCCGAGTGAGTCAGGCTCCACGTTGAACCCGAACCTGTGCTCTTCACCAAAGATCATTGAAAGCATGGCCCATCCATCAGCGTTGCCGGGTTCTTGCTCGACAGCTCGCTCCAGGCTGGATCTGACAATGGCATGCTCTTCAGCGGCGATATTTTCGAAGTAGCCGAAGCTCCGAAGTAAGGCTTCGTAAGGGCTTAGTTGGTCGGGAGGTTTGAGGCGAACTCTTTCGCTCAGGCTGTGGGGCAGAACGCCGTACCAGTCTGCGACTGTGGAGACAATGCGTGGAACAAGGTCATCCTGTAACTCAAAAATGTTTTCGGGATTGAATTCTCGCTCGTAGTTTTCCGCCCACAGGTGAGCGCCCGTGGTTGCATCGACGAGTTGCACGGCAAGGCGTAACTTTGTCCCAGCTTGTCGGAAGTTGCCTTCCATCACATAGCGCGCGCCAAGTTCTTTACCGACGGTCCGCAGATCCGTCGTCTGGTTTGCGTACCGTAGTGTTGAGCCGCGCGCGATCACTCGAAGATAGGAGAAACGCGACAGTCCCGTCACGATGTCTTCTGACAGTCCTTCGGCCAGGGCCTTGAGTTCCGCCGCCATGCCCGAATACTTGAACGGCAGCACAGCAACCGAGAAGCTTTGAGCGGCTCGAGTCTCACTCGAAGTAAGGGATAAACCTGACGACCTTGACGTCGGCGGTTCATCAGCAATTTCCAGTCCCGCTTTGCGAAGTCCTTCAAGCAGTGGCTCAAGCAGGCCGCTCGCGAAGTGCCAATTCTCAACTTTCGATCGCACGTGCGCGCCAAATTCCGGATCGAGGGCCAACAGATCTTTGACCGCTGCTTCGGCTTCGATTTGTCGACCGAGATGTCCGCAGGCAGACGCCATGACCAGGTATGGCCAGAAGAGGCCGGGTACGTCCACCCGGTTCGCACACTCCAGGGCCTGCTCATACTCGCCCCTATGGAAGTGATCCCAGAGCGGCGCGAAGTGCATCCAGCCCGCATGGTTGGGATTTAGTTCCATCGCGCGGCGCACGATCGCGGTGCCTCGCTCGAATTGGGCGGTGTGCACGATCTGAAGTCCCAAGATACCGATCGCGTCAGTGTTGAGCGGATTAAGCGCCATTGCGCGCTCGGCCGCAGGACCAAACGCCGCGAGGTCCTGGCGGAAGAAGTGCACCTGGGCCAACGCAACGAGGGCGAACTGGTTTGACCGATCCAACTCAACCGCACGCCGGCCTGCTGCCAGCGCGCGATCTAGAGAGGTGGCGTCGTCCTGAAAACCAAACGCGTATTCGTCGACAAAGATTTGGGCAAGGCAGGCCCACAAGTCTGACTGACCAACGTTCTTCTCAGCAACGCGCTGCAGCCGGCTTTTGAGCGTGTCGTGTGACGAGGGGGTGATCTGCTCGCGGTAAGCGAAATACTGAAACTGCCACTCAACCGGTGTGAGATCGGTGTCGTCCTTCTTAACGATCGCGGCCCTCATCGAATGCACGAGTATCCCGTAACTATCGGCTACGGTTGCAACGATACGGCCTGCAATGTCGTCCTGTATGGCAAAAACTGTAGAGGTCTGAAAGTCCCGATTGTAGGTCTCGGACCAAAGCTGCGCTCCAGTCTCAGTGTCGAAGAGTTGAGCGCTTATGCGAATGATGGAACCGCCCTTGCGGATGCTTCCTTCCAGCACGTAGCGCGTACCGAGTCTGGCCCGCAGGGCTCGATCGTTTTCGGTCTCTCGCTTTAGGCGAACCGCCGAGGTACTTGTGACGACTGACAAATACCGAAATCGCGAAAGGCCGGTCACGATCTCCTCGGATAAGCCATCGGCAAGTACCGAGACATCGGTATCGGCGTCGCGAACCTTGAATGGCAGGACCGCAATCCAGAATCCTTCATCTCCGCGTGTCGCTTTTGGTTTGTGAGCAGCGACGCGAATGGGAAGCGTGTTGCTACTTCCGTACTTCTCAATCTCAAGTAAGGCTTGCGCAACTTCGGCAGCCACCGGACGACTGTTCGCGTCCTTATCCAGCATTCGCAAAATCAAATCATCAAGTGCGACCGGCAGGTGAGATTTCAGACTCGTCAAGGACGGCGGTACCTGTGAAGTGATTGCGTGCAAGTAGCCAATCATCGTCTCAGATTTGAACGGATGACTTCCCGTCGCCAGTTCATAAAGAACGATCCCCAGGGCAAACACATCCGATGCAGATCCAACGGTCTGACCACTCGCCTGTTCTGGCGACATGTATGCGAGCGTGCCCATCACTGTCCCCGGCGTCGTTTGCTGAGCAAGCGTCATGGCTTCAGGATCACTCGAGGTTGTCGGAAGCAAACGCGCGAGACCGAAGTCCAACATCTTTACGTAGCCGTCGTCACGGACCATGATGTTGTCAGGCTTGATGTCGCGGTGAGTGATACCGGCCGCGTGTGCTGCGCTCAAGGCACGCGCCATTTGAGAGCCGAGAGTGAAAAAGGTCTCGAGTGAATTATCCTTTGCGATGACAGTGCGCAACGTGCGACCAGCCACAAACTCCATGACGATGAAGCGACCAGTTTCACACTCGCCTATGTCGTACACCGCAATGATGTTTGGATGATTGAGTGCGGAAGCGGCTTTCGCTTCCTGCGTGAAGCGGCGGACGCGGTCTGAGTCTTCGGTGAATTCAGCGGGCAAAAGTTTTAGTGCGACCTTCCGACCGAGCCGTGTGTCTTCCGCCAACCACACCTCGCCCATCCCGCCGGCTCCGAGTTTTGAGAGGATGCGGTAGTGGGAAATGATTGAATCGGCCGAGAGTGCTTGACTCAAGTTCTGCTTTTCACTAAGAGGTAAAAGCGGTAAATGGCGCCTGTCCTAATAAGTTTACACAATCACGGGTCATGAGATTGCAAGTTTGCCGCCGCTCGAAGAAGCTCATTCGGAATGTTAGAGCCAGTAACCAATAACACGACACTGCGACCCGCAAAAGCCGATGGGTTCTGCAGGAAGGCTGCGGTCGCAGCGGCGCCAGCAGCTTCCGCCACCAGCTGCTCGTCGAATAAAAGTGCGCGGATACCTTGAAGCAGTTCGTTTTCAGATACCAAACACACTTCGTCAACCAACTCACGTATCGCACGAACATTGGGATCGAGCGGCACACATGTCGCCAACCCATCAGCAATCGTGTCGCACGTCTCCGTCGTGACTACACGGTTCTCGTGCCACGATCGGAAGTACGATGGTGCTTGCGCTGCCTGCACGCCGACGATTTTGACATCAGGATGTCGCCGCTTGGCTTCGGACGCCACGCCTCGAATCAAAGCAGTATCGCCCATAGGCACGATCATCACGTCCGGCGTCGGCAGTTCATCCAGAATTTCAGCGGCAATCGTCGCCGTACCAACAGGCACGAACTCATCGCTGGCATCATTCAGAAAATAGTAACCATGTTCTTCTGCAAATGACGCCGCCGCGTTTGCAAGAGACTGACCTTTCGACTCGACTTCCTGGACGGCCGCACCGAGTGAAACGATTCGGGCGCGCTTGATCGGGTTTGGAGATTGCGGCAGGAATATCGTTGCGGGAAGTTTTGCCAGGCGGGCGGCGTAAGCGACAGCTGCACCATGATTGCCGGTGCTGGCAGCGACTACGCCTTTTATAGATCGCTGCTCCTGATTCTTCATCAGAGCGTACAGCGCGCCGCGTGGCTTAAATGATCTGGTCGGCAACTCAGTCTCGAGTTTTAGATATATCTGCGTATCTGAATCGCGACCTATCCGTTCTGCTGGCGTCAAACGAGTAGGCGTAAGAAACCGTCGCAACAACTCGCGAGCATCCTTGACTTGTTCACTAGTTGGGATCACTGGAACTTCTCATACAGAGCTTCGTTAAAGCCCCATTCGCCGCACAAGATCGGCGTATCGAGGATCAGTGCGGAGATCATCATAGTCAAACCACCATAGCGCGTTCGTCAAATCGTCGTGCGCTTGAAATCCCTTTTCGAGCCACGCAAACATCTGGTCTTTTTCACCTAGACCGGCATAAACAGCGGCAACTGACTCAAAGCTAGCTTCGCTTTTGGCATTCTTTTCTTGAAGTTCCTTAAGGATCGCCAGCGACTCCTTCCGGCGGCCATTAACCGCATACAAGTATCCCAAATCGGCCAGGTAGAAGCCGGCTCTTCCCGAGAATTCAACTGCCTTCTCCAGCTCCGCGATTCCTTCTTCTTGTCGTCCGAGTTTTGTATAGGACCAACCCAAATACAAATGTGCTGGCGGAAAGTTCGGTTCCAATTCGATCACTCGCTTGCAAAGATCTTTGACCGTTTGGTATCGCTCGTCCGTCTTTTTCTGTAACGACTTTCTGATAATCCGCTGTAGTTCCAGAGGAGCATCTTTATCCAGGGGCAACGGCTCTTTGGTGAGGATTGCGGCGATGAAGTCGCTCGACGTTTCACCAGCAAACGGTGTTCGTCCAGTCAACATTTCATAGAGCACCACACCCAAACTCCACACATCCGAGCGCGAGTCGACTTCTTTTCCCCGCGCTTGCTCCGGCGACATATTTGAGAAAACAGTGCGTTAGCTTTAAGGCTTTCGTTCGTTTCGTTCAAACTCTCCCACAGACTTGTTCATGCGGGGGGTCTTAAACCTACTTCATCAGTGTAATCTGCCCAATCTGCCGCTTCTTTACTGCCATCTAAAAATCTTCAGCGCAACAACAAAGCTGAAAAGCAACCACGCCAGCAAGATCGCGACGGGGATCCAGTTAGCCCAAAGCGGTGCCCCTTCGTTCATCACGGCTCGCAAGAGTGTGTTGAGTGCCGTAAGTGGCAAGGCCTTAATGAACGGTTGAAAGACTTGCGGAAACCTCTCCGACGAGAAGAATGTCCCTGAAAGCAACCACATCGGAAGCATAATAAAGTTCATCAACCCCGACACTCCTTCAATCGTCGTCGGTCGAGAAGCTACCAGCAGACCAATTCCAGAAAACGTGAAGCCTCCGAGCAAGGTGATCAGGGAAACGCTGAGCCACGAACCTCGCACGGTGAAACCAAACGCGAGCCACGCGAAGACGACAACGGCCGCGACTTCAAGGAGTAGAAAAATTAGGCGCGAAAGCATGAACGAAAGCAGATAGTGCGAACGCCGCATGGGTGTCGCCGCAAAACGCTTGAGCAGTTTGCGTGCGCGCGCGATCACAATTGTGAATCCCAGCCCCCACAATCCGCTTCCCATCAGGTTCATACCAATTAGACCCGGAACCAGGAAGTCAACATATCGAGCACCGGTTTCAGTGACTCTTTGTTCTCCTACCTGAACGACATCGTTCCTCCCTTTTGCACGCTGCAAGACATCGTCAACTATCAGTCTGGCGATACGGCTCTCGGGTCTCGTCGGATCAAAACGTAAGGAGTAAGAATTGTCACGGGGTTCCACGACTATCGCCACCTTCCCGCTTCGCAATGCTTTCGCTGCTTCGTCAGGGGATAAGACGAGGGCGCTGATTTCAGGAGAGTGCGCCAGAGCATTTGCGAGCTCGTTCACCTGTGCACCTCGCGCATTCGCTTCAATAGCCGCAAATGTTTTTTCGAGCGCTGTGTTGCGAAAGGCTATGCCGAGTGCGAAGGTCATCAACACCGGAAAGATGAAAACCCAGAACACAGCCTCTCGCTCACGCAGAAACTCGCGCACGCGCATCGTGGTCAGCTCAATCAGGGGATACAGCGACTGAGTAGTCTCTTTTTGCATTTTTTCAATAAGTGTTCTTCTCTGTGCTACCTCTGTGTAGCAGTTCGTAAGTTCTTGTTTTGTTTTGTACAGATTTTCTACACATCGTTTAGATTCTGAGTACGTGCTTGGATACACTCAGTACCGTCACGCACTAGCGTCGGGTCCGTTGTCACCTCTCACGTTGTGGGTGGGTACGGACCCGACGCTACGGCGTGACGGTACTGACTGTATCCAACTTTGGTTGTGGCTCCGCTGCGCTGTGTCTCCGCGTCTCTGTGGTGAAAAAGCACTTCCTTACCACAGAGGCACAGAGACACAGGGGCAGCAAGAGAATGCTTCACCCCTCCCGCAGCATTCTCCCAGTCAAACTCACAAAAACATCTTCCAGTGTCGCCTGATGCGTTGTTAGCGAAACCAGTTCCGACTGTTGCTGTTTAATTTCTTCAAGCAGTGCCGGCAAAGCAACGCCCATCTCTGTAACAGTCAGCGAATAATCTTCTCCACGTTTGTGCAAATGGCCAACTGCCGGAAGACTCGTGAGCCGCTCGTCAGCAATCTCCTTTGTGACCCGGAATTCTATGATCTGATCCGCGCCGAGCGATTCAATCAACTCGAGAGGAGTTCCCAACGCGATGATCTTCCCGTGGTCCATGATGGCCACGCGGTCACACAGACGAGCCGCCTCTTCCATGTAGTGAGTAGTCAGGAGCACGGTCCCACCACCCTCGCGAAATTTATCGACCACGGCCCAAAGCGACAGACGTGCTTGTGGGTCAAGACCGGTGGTTGGCTCATCAAGAAACAAAAGTTCCGGATCACTGACTAGTGCGCAGGCAACAGCAAGACGCTGTTTCTGACCACCTGAAAGTTTGCCAACGCGTGCGTTTCGTTTCTCTTCAAGTGCGACTGTTTGAATCACCTCGTCCACGCTGTGACCGCGTTTATAGAAACTTCGAAACAAACGGAGGGTCTCAACGACGGTCACTTTCTCGGCAAGCTGAGTTTCTTGCAGCTGCACGCCAATGCGTTCACGAAGTGCGCGATCATCACCCGAGTTCCAATGCTGACCTAGTAACTCGACTGTGCCTTCGTCAGCGGGAATCAGGCCTTCGAGTATTTCCACACTGGTTGTTTTGCCGGCACCATTTGGCCCAAGCAAACCGAAACACTCTCCCGCGAAAACTTCCAGATCCAAACCGTTGACTGCAGTTACATCGGCAAATCGCTTCACCAGCCCCGAGCACCGCAATGCGACTCGTTGAGTTGTGGGTGAAAGTAATCGCGCTGCTGACATTTGGGGCGATGATAGTTTGGTCGCCATAAGAGCCGTGATTATATGGATTTGATCTTACGGTGGCACTGTCGGGGCGGAAAATCTTTCCACAGATTACGCAGATTCGCGGGTTGCCCGCTGGCGAGATCGTAGGACGAGGTTGCCGGGAAGCGGCGACAATTACTAAATCGCCGACTACCAAACTCAACAGGTGCGACTAGTGTTACACTCGCGGACGGCAAAGAACTTTGGAACCACTCCTGGCCATCTGACACCTGGTGCTGGTCGGCGACGTCGTGCTAGTTCGCAACCACCACGAGATGGCCACCTTCCGCCTCCCCGTCGCTTGAGGACCAAGATGGGCCGAAGAATTGACGTCGTCGACTACGATCCGCAATGGATAACAGTTTTCGAAATGGAATCAGCGATGCTTGCGCGGATGTTTGGTCAGCGCCTTGCAGACCTTCAGCACATCGGGAGCACTGCCGTTCCCGGCCTCGCAGCTAAACCAATTATCGACATTCTGATCGTTTTAGACCATACCGACGATATCGATTCGTTCAATCCATCTATGGAGGCCCTTGGCTATCGCGTCCGCGGCGAGTGCTTAGATGCGACCATCCCTGGCACACCTGGGAGATTCTATTTCACCAAGGAGACGAATGGTATTCGCTCTCATCATGTGCATAATTGCGCGAAGGGACACGCAGAGATCCTGGACAAGCTCGCTTTTCGCGATTATCTGCGTGCACACGAGAATGTGGCACTCGCGTACGCAGACCTGAAGCGGCGTCTGGCTGTAGATCATCGTTTCGACAATATCGGTTACATGCGAGGTAAGGATGATTTCGTGAAGTCAGTGTTGGCGGATGCGCGACGATGGTACGCAACTCGGTGATAACTACCGCCTCATTCTCCCCAAGCTTTAAAGAGCGTGTCAAAAGTAAAAAAAATCCCCCACACGGCAGTGTGGGGATTTGCTCCTTCGGAGCAAGGAGTAACTCTCTTGCTTGGCGTCAATCAAACTAAACGGTTCGTACCATCCCGCTAAGTTCTGCAACTTTCTTGACCCGCTGCGTGTAAACAAATGATTTCCTCGCTTACAAATTATGCGATGATTGCTTGAACGAAATGTTTGGTGCACGACTACTCGAAGAGTCTTTGCAAGATCTCCGCTATGCGACGCGAATGCTGTGGAAGCGGCCTGGCTTCTCATTGATTGCGTCGCTTACGATCGCATTGGGTATCGGTGCAAACACCGCCATCTTTAGCGTAGTAAATGCCACGCTTCTGAGGCCATTACGATATCCACAGCCTGAGCAGCTTCTGATGGTTTGGGGAACAAACCCGGGTGGTTTTGGTTGGCGGGGCAAGACAGGCTTCTCGGCGCCCAGCTTCCTTGATTATCAAAAACAGAACCAGACATTCGAGCGAATGGCGACGTTCAATTCCACTGACTTCACGCTGGTTGGAAACGACAACTCGCAACGAGTCCGTGCCGGGATTGCTGGTGATGGATTCTTTGATGTGCTCAAAGTCCAACCAATCCTCGGACGAACTGTTACTGCGGAAGATTGCCAGACGGGACATGACCATGTCGTAGTGCTGAGCTACGTTCTGTGGCAACAACGCTTTGGATCCGACACTAATATCGTCGGACAGACCATCCGGCTGGATGAGACTCCCTATCTTGTCATCGGTGTTTTGCCGAAAGCTTTTGACTTCTCGATACCCGAGTACTTTGAACCGAAAGGCTTGTGGATTCCTGCTGCTTTGAACAACTCCGACCGTGGCCACAAATATCTGAGCGTCATCGCTCGCCTTAAACCAGGCGTTAAAGTTGGTCAAGCAGAGCAGGATATGAGGCTCATAACCGAGCGGCTCGCGAAAGAGTATCCGCACGAGATGAGTACGTTTGGAGTAAAGCTCACGTCTCTGCACGAACAATTTGTCGGCGATGTTCGTCGTCCATTGTGGCTGTTGTTTGGAGCCGTTGGCTTCGTCTTGTTGATCGCGTGCGCGAACGTTGCGAATTTGCAGTTGTCGCGCGCGTCTACTCGACAAAAGGAAATAGCCATTCGAAGGGCGCTGGGTGCGAGCCGGAGTCGACTGCTACGAACCTTACTCACGGAGAGTTTGCTGCTTTCATTAATCGGAGGCGTGCTTGGTCTCCTTATGGCGTTTTGGGGAATCAAGCTGATCACAGGACTTGGACCAACACTGCCTCAGGGCATTAGTGCAACTATTGATCTAACAGTACTTGGTTATTGCTTACTTCTCTCGTTACTCACAGGAATACTCTCCGGCCTCGCACCAGCCTTGCAGACGACGTCTTCCCGCTATGACGAATCGCTCAAAGATGGTGCCAAAAATTCAGCTTCGAACTCCGGTGGTTTTCGACTTCGCAAAATACTAACAGTGTCTGAAGTCGCACTATCTATGATGTTGCTCATTGCAGCAGGTCTTTTGATCCGCAGCTTCGTCGAATTGCTCCGTGTGAATCCGGGCTTCAACAGCCAAAACATCCTGACCGCGCGACTGTACTTGCCCAAATATTCTTATCCCGACGCGACCAGACAGATCGCCTTTTACACACAAGTCATAGAGCGCATGCAGAGCTTGCCGGGAGCGGTCGCTGTCGCTGCCTCAGATGAGCTGCCGCCAACCAAAGGTTCGCACACGAGCTCATTCTCCATCGCAGGCCACGCGCTTGTAGACCTATCAGATCAATCGTTGGCGGTTGAGCACCGTTTGGTTAGTTCAGATTACTTTCGCGCAATGGGAATCCCTGTTATGTCGGGGCGCGCATTTTCCGGAAGTGACGACGCGTCAGCTATACCGGCAGCTTTGATAAATCAGAGTTTTGCGTGTCGCTTCTTTCCAAACGAGAACGCAATCGGTCAACATTTGCGATTCGAATCAACGGCTCCATGGATCACCATCGTTGGAGTTGTTGGAGACGTGCATGGCTACGGGTTAGACAAGGCTGCGAAAAGCGAAATCTATCTACCGTATCAACAACAAAGATTCCTGTCGTACAACCCTCTCGCGCGCATGTATCTGATTGTGCACACAAGTGGGGATCCTAACGCTTTGGCTAAAGCGATGCTCGACTCAATACGGGAGATTGATAAGGGTGTACCAACTCCGCAGACAAGGACCATGGAGACTGTGCTTGCAGCGTCGATAGCCGAACGACGGTCCAACATGCTGCTACTCGGAATATTCGCTCTCGTTGCTTTGCTTCTCACAGCCGTGGGAATCTACGGAGTAATTTCTTACTCGGTAGTACAGCGAACTCAGGAGATTGGCATTCGCATGGCGCTGGGGGCGCAATCGCACAACGTTTTGCAGCTTGTCATTGGCCAAGGAATGCGACTTGTGCTAATTGGCCTTTGCATTGGTGTCTTTGGTGCCATCGCTTTGACTCGAGTCATAAGTACTTTGCTTTTTGGTGTGGGCACAAAGGACCCGTTAACTTTTGTGACAGTGGCGGCGTTGCTTTCGATGGTAGCGTTCGTCGCGTGTTACATACCAGGGCGACGTGCAACCAGAGTGGATCCCTTGTTGGCACTACGCTGCGAGTAGCCCCAAACCAGATACCACCTCTCCGTGGTCGCCCATGTCGCGATCCTCGTTTGTCGGCTCGAGCTTCTCTTATTCACACTGCGGCTTGAGCCCGGTGACCACGCGTGCAAAACAGTTATCGCCGCAGGCGCGGAGTTCACGGCTTCGCCGCCTGTTGTGAGGAATGGCTATGCCTTTCCGTTCACTTCCCACTTTGATCGCTGCGCCCTTCCCTACGCCCCAAACGTTGACCTTCGCCACCTTATTCGATCGACATCCATCAACAACGGTTCATCATCAAGTGGACATCGTTGCCAAATGCGCGCGCTGGACCACCGGTAATCAATAGTCCAGACCCAGTGCCGGGGCCAAACGCTCTAAGTTCCCTTTTCGATCTGTGTAATCTGCGTAATCTGTGGATAAGACTTCGCATTCGGTCTATAATCGCCCGCCAGTTCAGAACCACTTTAAAGGAGATACATCATGCGTCGCCCAGTCGTATTGTTCTGTCTTATTTTGCTTGTGCTTAGCGTTGCGTTGTTCATTGGTACATCGCGGAGCCATGCCATTACATATGGTTTTGTGGACTCAAACGCTACTTACAGCAGCACGGGAGCGTTTATTGTCAAATCGCCCTCAACAGGACAGATCTTCCCGATCTGTTCGGGGACATTAATCACTCCCAATGTCTTTCTGACGGCCGGCCACTGCACTTCCTACTTCACCCAGGAACTTGCGCCGATTGGATGGACCGCCTACGTAAGCTTTGATGGCTCAATCCCTTTTGGAGATTTGACCAGCAACACGACCACACTCGCTGCAGTAAGCGCTGTCATCACAAATCCTAACTACAACCAGAGGCAGAGCGATTCGGGCGATATCGGCGCGTTGATCTTAGACTCGAACGTTCTCGGATTAACACCCGCTACGCTGCCAGCCTGTGGCTTACTCGATCAGCTGAGGGCCCAAAATGGATTGAAGACCGCGGTATTTACTCCTGTGGGATATGGTTTACAAAACCGTGTGGTCGGTGGTGGAGTTCCTTTCTTTCAAGATCAAAATCCAATTCCAAGAATGTTTGCTTTCTCAAGCTTTAATTCACTGAATCCTGGTTACCTACGTCTTTCTCAGAATCCCTCAACTGGAAACGGCGGCACTTGCTTTGGCGATTCAGGCGGTCCGAACTTTTTGACCGTGAATGGTCAACAGGTAATTGTTGCGATCACTATCACGGGTGATGCCGTCTGCCGCTCGACGAATGTCGACTACCGTCTGGACACTAGTTCAGCACAAGCTTTCTTTGCTTATGTGAATGCGACCTTCGGCACTGCGATCCCGATTATTTGTTAACTGAGAAAGGGATCATGCGCTTGCGGAATTCATGACCGGTAACATTCTGAACCCACACTGACGAGAACCTGTTTTTAATGAGCAAGTCGGGAAGGGTGGCAAGCGGCAAATACACGAACCTGCCCATTCACGAACCGAGCGCGCTCCCGCTGATCCCCACCCGTTAACCTCACTCCAATTCAGAAATCTGTGTAATCGGCGTAATCTGTGGATAAGAACCGGAGACGTATCGATGAGAAGTGTCAGACCAACAATCGGAATCCTCCTAACACTGAGCGTGCTGATCGTCTCCGTTAACTATGGACAAACTCGAAGAAAGAAGGACGTCTCACTCGCACCTACTCCTCCAATGGGCTGGAACAGTTGGGACGCGTATGGACCAACCGTAACAGAGGCCGAGGTCAAGTCGAATGCTGATTACATGTCACGGTATCTCGCTTCTTACGGTTGGCAATACATCGTCGTCGACATCCAGTGGTACGAACCTAACGCGCAAAAGCATGGCTACCGTGCGAATGCTGAGTTGATTACGGATGATTTTGGACGGCTGCTGCCCGCGCCGAATCGCTTCCCTTCCTCGGCGCATGGTCGAGGGTTTAAACCACTGGCCGATTACGTACACCGCAAAGGACTGAAGTTTGGCATTCACATCATGCGCGGAATTCCGCGCCAGGCTGTGCGCGCCAATCTGCCAGTATTCGGCAGCGACGCGCGCGCTAACCAGATCGCCGATCAACAAAACATCTGTCCGTGGAACACAGACATGTTTGGTGTGCGCGCAGATACGCCAGGCGGGCAGGCTTATTACGACTCGATCATTCGCATGTATGCAGAGTGGGGTGTCGATTACATCAAAGCTGACGACATGACCGCTTTCAACGGCAAGCCGGCTGACGCGGGGCGGCTCGCCGAGATCGCTGCGCTGAGCCGCGCGATCAAACGTCAGGGAAGACCGATGGTCCTGAGTCTTTCGCCCGGCCCTGCGAGCATCGAGCAAGCGAAATTTCTCAAAACGCACTCGCAGCTGTGGCGAATCTCGGATGACTTCTGGGATCGTTGGCAGGATCTGAAAAAACAGTTCGAATATACACGCAGGTGGGCCGGCCACACAGGCGCGCAGTCATATCCCGATGCTGACATGCTTGCTCTGGGACGCATCGGCATTCGCGCCGAACGCGGCGATGACCGGCAAACCCGGTTTACAAAAGATGAGCAACTAACTTTGATGACTCTGTGGTCTATCTTTCGTTCGCCGCTAATGTTCGGCGGCGACTTGCCGAGTAACGATGGATTCACGCTTTCACTGTTAACAAACAAAGAAGTCCTGGCAGTCAATCAGCATAGTAAAAACAATCGTGAGTTGTTTGTGCGAGGGAGTTTTATAGCCTGGACCGCTGACGCCGAGCGGGGCCGAGAAAAGTACCTTGCAGTCTTCAATATCGGCGATGAACCTGAACCGGCGAGGATTACTGTTTCGCTAAACGAGATCGGGTTGAAGGGTAACTGTAAAGTCAGGAATCTATGGCAGAAAGAAAACTTAGGCGTGATGCAGAATGAATTAGTGACTATTGTTCCTCGACATGGTGCACAGTTGTTTAAGTTAACGCCTTTCTGAAACAGCGACCAACTTACATGGGAGTGCGAAAAGCCGAACTTGCACAACAAAACGGATATGGTGCCGCGTGCTAAGTCAGATAGAATGCGCACCATATTCGATGCGACTTGTTGCCGGCACTATCCTCGGACATTACCAGATCATTTCACTGCTCGGCGCCGGTGGAATGGGTGAGGTTTATCTTGCCTTGACACAAAACTCAACAGAAAGGTCGCACTCAAAGTCCTGCCTGCCGAAGTTGCTTCACACCGTGATCGGTACGACCAGCTACATGTCGCCGGAGCAGGCCCGCGGACTTGAGTTCGATGGACGCACAGACATTTTCAGTCTCGGTGTGGTGTTGCACGAAATGGTTACTGGTCGCTTGCCGTTTGCAGTTACGAATTCTTACGAGATCGTTTCATCGATTCTGAGCGACAACGAAGCCCCACGTCTTGACACCGGTGCACCTGAGGAGTTTTTGAGTTTCGGCATAACGGAAGAATGAAAGTATCGATTGAGCCGTTGTTGAGTGGTTACGGTACTCTGCAATTCGACCTGGTCAGGCTGAGCAACCGTCACTGTTTGAGGCGACTGGGTTGGATTCGGGCGACGTGTTTGACTACGGGCGTAGAAAAGCACCGACAAAATCATCGTAGCGCCAACTATCGTTGCGTACAAGCGTTTCATGATTCACTCCTTTCGTCGTGCAAATTGGCTGGGAAATTTCGAGTTCACAATCCGTTAACCCACTGTTCAGCCGTTTGGAAAATCGCTGAGCCATTAGGATCCAACCGGCAAACGCAGGTTACTAACGCACAAACGTTGGATTGCTATATGCAACGCTGTACGTGAGTTCATACGCCGGCACTCTTAACTGGAGCGGCTTGGTGTGGCCGGGTTCGGGAGGCTGCACAAAGACTTTGGTGATTTTGCAACGTATGCGTTCCCGGCGAAAAATTTGCCGTTCTTGCAAACACCGCGAATGCGCTATCCTCAGGTCTGCCTGTTGGCTGCTGAGTTCGGGGCTCTTAGCGTGGAGGCGCTCACTAAGCACAGAACAACTGCCGTCAAACACCTCCGCTTATGGTCTCCGTAAAATGGGACCCGGTCGGGATACCGTTGCACTCAACGCGAAGTTCGCAGGAACGGTGTCTGCCCCGCGAATAGTTACGCTCTTCTGACCCTCGGTGAAACCGCCCTTCCTGGCATTGAGCTGGTAAGTTCCGGGCGCGACGTTAGTGAAAGAGTAGCTACCGTTCGCACCGGTTGTGACTGTCCTTTGGCCGGCAATCGAGACGTTCACGCCCGCTAGAGGCGCGCCCGTTTTGCCATCAACAACGCGGCCAGTGATCTGGCCGGCTGTTGCCATGACAATTCCAGCCTTTGGTAGCCTGCCAATATCCCTGACAGCGCCTACCGCGGTTTTCAGCACAAAGTCCTGGCGTGTCGAGATGCCACCTTGAACATTGATCGTTTTCTCTTCAGCGGTAAAGCCGGCCTTGATCACCGTGATCAGATAACTGTTCGGGGTCAGCTCAGCCACCGTGTAGTTTCCTTTCTGATCCGTGGTGGTGCGTCGCTGCCTTTGGAGGCCAATGACGGCTCCCTCGACCGGCCTGCCGTTGCCATCGGTGACTCGGCCCGCTAGTTGTCCTTTCAGCATTACCGGTGGAGGAGTCGTGGTGGTGCTGACTACTGTGCCGGTGGTGCTGATTCTCGTCTGTCGGAGTTCGAAGTCCGAGCGAGTTGCCCCACCAGCGCGAACCGATACTCTGTTGTTGTCATCCTGAAATAATTGCTGCCTGGCCTTCAAATCGTAGCCGCCTTCAGCCAGCCTGAGCGCATATTCCCCCTTGGAATTTGTTAGCGCCCTGGCAATGAGAAATGGTCTCCCCGCTGCTCTTACTTCGATGCTGGCGTTTGCGATAGGCGTGCCGATCTGGGTTCGCACAACTCCGCGAACTTCCCCTTGGCTCGCAATCGTGTTTTTGATCAGCTTATTCACCGCCGCGGAAGCGAGTGGGTTAAGTTGAAAGTTGCGTTGTTCAGTTGCCGACGCTTTCAGAGTGACAGTCTGACTCGCAACTTGGTAGCCGACTTTGTAGACCGAGACTATGTAAAACCCTGGCTTCAGATTACGCAGCTCATAAATCCCGGCTGGTGCGG